>NZ_CALETC010000065.1:0-12311 GCF_937920065.1 Acetomicrobium mobile | reverse complement strand
GAGGTGAAGACCATGTTTAATAATATACAAGTATTTGTTAAAGGCATTGTCATCGACGAGAACAACAATCACGTAGTAATGTTAAGCGACAAAGAGGAAACAAAAGTTTTGCCTATTGTTATCGGTCCGGTCGAGGCAATGGCCATTTTGATGAACATGCAGGGAATAACTCCTAACCGCCCTCTAACTCACAACCTGCTTAAAAATCTTTTAGATTTGCTGGGGGCAGAAGTCGAGCAAATAATCATAACGAATATAAAGGACAACGTTTATTATGCAAACTTATACATAAAGCACGATAAATACACCTTTGAAGTTGATTCCCGTCCAAGCGACGCCATAGCCATTGCCCTTGCCTATAACGCCCCGATATACATGAACTTGAAGTTAATCGAATTTACGGTAAATCCTTCGGACCTAAACGTCGATCGCAGCTGAACACATATGCGACTTCAAGGTTCAACTTTTAAAAAGCCCTCATGTTTGACTGCAGTTATCTCATGAAGTTTACTTTACAAGTTCAAAGGGCCAGCCCTCTATGCCTCCTTCATGGACAAATACCTTCTCAAATCCCAGGCGACGGAGGATGGAGTAAGCATCCCAGCCTCTCACGGAAATCTTGCAATATGTGACGATATCCCAATCTTTGGGAAGCTCAGAAGCTTTCTCCCATAGATGTCCCGTGCGGAATGTTAACGCAATCATAGGGAAGTTGACCTTGAGTTTTGATTTCTTCCGGAGTCCTGACGTCAACACACAAAGGATTCCAACCTTCTTCAATTTTTTCCTTCAGTTCCAAGGGGCTTGTTTATCAATAGGTGTAGATTCGCTTGCTTGCCATCGAAGTTTCAGCTTTAATGAGAAATTGTTTCTCTTACTTCGTTTAATTTTAAGATCCTATCCACCCTAAAGGTCCTCTCGTCATTGCGGGCGTTGCAGAAGGCTCTCATTCCTATATACTCTTTGCCTTTGTATTCCATTTCACCAACTTCGCGCGGCCATACAATTCTTTCGCTTTTTTCATTATTTGGCTTTAAGTAAACGATTTCCAAAGGTTGATTTTCAAAGATGGCTTTCCTTATGAGATCGATTTTTTCCTCCAAGGATAGGGCTTCTTCTGACTTGTCATACTGACATTTAGTCAAAAAGCGCACGACGTTCCAGTCCATCCATATATGTTCCTTTTTGATCGGCTTTTTTAGGATTATCCCATCTAGGCAAGTGCATCGACTTAAGGCAACGTAAACTTGGCCGTGAGCAAAGGCACCTCGCCCGATATCTATGATTACCTTGTCAAAGGTCTTTCCTTGGCTTTTGTGAATGGTAACGGCCCAGGCTAGCATTATCGGGTACTGCGTGAACTTACCTATCGTTTGAGATTTCAACTTATCGCCATCGACATAAAGGTGAAAGATCTCCCAGGTATGGGGCGTTATCTCAACCTCTCTGCCATCTGATAGCTCTGCTACAATGACGTATTCTTTCTTGTCCTCAAACTCTAAAACGTCCTCGTAAATATCAATAATTCTTCCAATGCTTCCGTTTACCCACCTGCCAAGTGAGTCGTTGTTTAAAAGCATAATCTGAGCTCCGACTTTCACCTTAAGTTTCGAAGCCGTTGGTAAATAGTCGTTGCCAAATTCGCCTTTGATAGCGCCGTTAAATATATAAGTTTTGCCCTTAAGTTTAGAAAGCTGCTGTTCGTTAATTTCTTCTGCCCGCTTGTTTGTTGTAGTCAAATATACGAAGAATTCTTCTGGGTCGGGCTCAAAGTCGGGGGCTACGCGGCTGTTTAAAAGCTGCATGTCCTTGTCTGTAACGGTCTTGTTGCGAATTGCACCAAGGAGGTCGATGAATTTTTGATCGTGTTGTCGGTATATCTTATCGAGTTCAATGAATTCCACATCCAAGAACTCAAAAACCTTGGCGCTGTAAAAATAGGGACTCTCATAAAGGGTCTTAAATACCTCTTTTTCGTTTTTTGTAACCACAGGAGGGAGTTGATGCAAGTCTCCTATGAAGATCATTTGAATTCCGCCAAAGGGCAACTTGCTTTTAGGTCCGTTCAGCCTCAAAAATTTGTCCACACAGTCGAGCAAATCTGCTCGAACCATCGACACCTCGTCGATAACAATGGTATCAATCTTTTTATAAATATTGCTTGAACCCCTTGATGAACTAATCTTTTTTATCTTATCCAACGTGACGTTGGGCTTAAACCCAAAGAAAGAATGTATCGTCTGGCCCCTGACGTTTAATGCGGCTACACCGGTCGGGGCCAAAACTGCCACTTTTTTATTGGTATTTTGCTGAAAATACGATAACAACGTGGACTTTCCCGTACCGGCTCGTCCCGTGATGAAGACATTTTTATTTGAATTTTCCATGAGATCCAATGCCTTGCGAAAGCCTTCGTTGATTTCAATCTGTGTCATGTGATTTCAAACTCCTGCGTGCGTTTTTTAAAACACTCCCAAAATGTTCATTTGCTTCAAGTAAATCATATCATTGTTTAAATCTAAAATTAAGATCCGAATGCTCATTAAGCGCCACCTTTCCAGCTCCTGGTGCGCTTTTTATTGACGCAAAGTCGTCAAAGCAATTACAATATAATAAACATATGTCCAAAATTATACGTGCAAGACACTAACTTAAAGCGAAAGCTGATCAGCGGCAAATTTACTTAACGATAAATTTTTTAGAAATGATCAAAAGAAGTGCTAACAATTGGAGTTGATGCAAATATGCCAAGACCGCCTAAATTTAGACGTGTCGAGTTTCTTCCGCAAGTAACAGTGTTTAAGCCGACAGGAGTTCCGCTGCGAGAACTCGAGGAAGAAGTATTGGCTGTAGAGGAGTTAGAGGCCATTCGCCTCAAAGACCTTTTAGGATTGGAACAAGAAGAATGTGCAGAGAGGATGAAAATCTCACGCCCCACATTTCAAAGGGTGCTCGTCTCGGCCAGACAAAAGATAGCAAGAGCCCTAGTAGAAGGTAGAGCAATTCGAGTAGAAGGCGGAAATTACAAAATAGCTTTTCGTCCCCGCAGATGTAGATTCTGCGACTTTGAGCTCGAAACCTTCGCTGACACAGAAGAAAGGGATAGCGAAATAAGATGCCCGCGATGTGGTGCTCGACATGAGCGCCTTGCTGATGAGGCCAGGGATACCTCAGGTGTTCCGAGGGGTCGCCATGGCAAAGGTTGGCGCCAAGAATAAAGAAAAAACACCTCCAAAGCTTCCAGATAAAAGATTTAAGAATTATTTTTATAGGTTATTGACATATGTTCATAACTATTGTATATTCGTTATGAACATATGTCCATTTTTCACCTTACGCCACATCGAAAAGGGAGGTGTAAGAGAATGCCAAGAGGCGATAGAACAGGTCCAGCGGGAATGGGCCCAATGACAGGGAGGGCTGCCGGCTATTGCGCTGGCTATCCGGTACCGGGATACATGAACCCTTATTGGTGTCGAGGCGCGGGCTTTTGGGGCAGACCCGGGCGTGGCTGGGGAGCCGGGTTCGGCCGAGGCAGAGGCTGGAGACGGATGTACCATGCAACCGGCCTGCCGGGTTGGGCTAGGGCTTATTACCCTTATTACCACGGATGGATGGCTCCGTATCCTGAAGAGATTCCCCAAGATGTACCTGTGGTCGAAGAGGAAATGGCCTTCTTAAAACAGCAAGCGGAAATTCTGAAAAGTGAGCTCAAAGCCATCGAAAAACGTCTGGAAGATTTGTCCTCTGTTAAGGATGAAGAAGCAGAGGGGCGATAAGTAGCGTAAAAGCAGGAACAGCTTTCGAAAGCCGTTCCTGCTTTGCTAAAAGGAAAGCGAGCTAAGAAGGGCAAATCATCTAAAGGGGAGGAAATCAAGATGAAACTGGCAGTTACCGCACAGGGCAAGGACTTAGATGCAGCTTTAGATCCGCGCTTTGGCAGATGTCAGTACTTTATCATCATCGATCTGGATGCGGGAGAACATGAAGCGGTCGTTAATAAATATTCGACGGAAGCTGGAGGCGCAGGCGTTCAATGTGCCCAACTTCTTGCAGATTATGGGATCGATGTTCTTGTAACGGGCAAGGTGGGCCCAAAGGCAGCGCGTGCTCTCGAAGAGGCCGGCATCGAAGTCTATACTATGGCCTCGGGCACTGTGCGTGAGGCTACAGAAGCGTACAGAGAAGGAAAACTCGCGAAAGCTTAGCGTGCAACGTCATGATTGTAGTATGTTCATGCTTCATATAATAATTTTACAGAATGAGGAGGGCGAAAAAGCGTGAAGATCGCAGTAGCAACGGATGGTTGTATGGTAGCAACACATTTCGGTCGATGCCCTGAATACACGATATTTACAATAGATAACGGAACAATAACGGATAAGGTCGTAATTTCAAACCCCGGACACGAACCTGGTTTTCTGCCAGAGTACCTTTCTAAACTCGGGGTCACATGCGTAATTGCCGGTGGCATGGGTTCAAAAGCCCAAAAGCTATTCTCTGAAAAAAATATCCAAGTCGTGACGGGAGTTTCTGGACCTGTCACGGAAGTAGTGAACTCCTATCTGGCTGGATCGCTTCAGTATGGGCCCAGCCTTTGCGAGCACGGCAAACATCCCAATGGTTGCGGCTAACACGCTCGGGCCCGTTCTAAAAATCTTAGTACCGTGAATCGAGCCTGGCAAATATCTCAAATTTTATGCTTACATGATTCAGCATTAGCTCATGCAATAAGGTCTGAATACAGACCAGTTAACGATTAATTTGAAGCGATGGAGATGGACGATGATCATAACGGTAGCAAGTGGAAAAGGCGGAACCGGCAAGACCACCGTGGCGGTAAATCTTGCCTTGACTCTCGAAAATATCTTATCGGTGCAAATTTTGGATTGCGACGTGGAGGAACCAAATGCGCATTTGTTCCTTAATCCCGAGTTTAGATATTCGGACATTGTCACGCTTCCCGTGCCGGCAGTTGACCAAGGCAAATGTGTTGGGTGCGGTAAGTGCAGCGAAATCTGTGCTTTTAACGCAATCATCGTCCTTGGAAATAAAGTAGTAATTTTCTCCGAGCTTTGCCATGGCTGTGGAGGCTGTAGCCGTTTTTGCCCAGAAGAGGCTATATATGAAAACCCCAAGGAGATAGGGGTCATAGAAGGCGGGCTGGCGGGCAAAATCGCTTTCATTCAAGGAAGGTTAAAGATAGGAAACCCACTGGCACCTCCAGTGATAAATGCGGTAAAGAAAAGGGGCAAAACTTCCCAAGCTGACGTAACCATCATCGATGCCCCGCCAGGAACGTCTTGTCCAGTTGTTGCGTCACTTAAAGATAGCGATTTTTGTATCTTAGTCACGGAACCGACGCCTTTTGGACTTAATGACCTTATTTTGGCTGTAGACGTGGCAAGGCAGCTGCAAATTCCCTTTGGAGTGGTAATTAACCGCGCAGATCTAGGTAACAAAGACATATTAAACTATTGTAAAGGAGAAGAAATACCCATATTGACGCAAATACCATTTGATCGAAGGTATGCAGCCTGTTATGCCAGGGGAGGACGACTTATAGAGGAATTTCCTGAATTAAAAGAAGCTTTCAAGGGGCTTTGGAAAAGAATTTGTGCCTTAGCTAAATATGATCCGATCGATGAGGGAATCATCCATTGAATTTAGGTGGCATGAGGCCGAAGGGATGACATGAAAGTGAAGGAACTGCTGGTTGTAAGTGGCAAAGGCGGAACTGGGAAAACTTCAATAGTTGGGAGCTTTGCGGTCTTGGCCAAAGATAAAGTACTAGCCGATTGCGATGTAGATGCAGCCGACCTGCATCTTTTGCTTAAACCCCATATAAGACAAACCAATGAATTCTATGGCTCCAAAAAACCCGTGATCGATTACAGAAAGTGTAACGGGTGTGGCATTTGCGCTGAAAGCTGTCGCTTCGAAGCCATTGACAAGATTAATGCCTCTAGCGACAGGAAGGTCAAGATCGATCACATTACCTGCGAAGGTTGTGGTGTATGTTTTTGGGCTTGCCCAAAGGATGCAATAACTTTGAAAGACCACCTTTCAGGTCACTGGTTCATCTCAGATACATCTTTTGGCCCCCTAGTTCACGCCAGGCTGACACCGGGTGAGGAAAACTCGGGCAAGCTGGTGACCCAAGTACGACGTGAAGCACAATTAATAGCTAAAGGTCAGGGGTTAAGCTACATAATTACTGATGGCCCTCCAGGCATAGGATGTCCCGTGATAGCCTCCATCTCAGGAATAGATCTGGCCCTCATCATTACAGAACCCACTGTGGCCGGCATCCATGATTTTAAAAGGTTGCTTGAATTGATAAGGCACTTCAAAGTAAAAACCTTGGTTTGTATCAACAAGTATGATCTGGACGAAAAAAAGTCAAAGGAGATGGAGCATTACTGCCGTAGCGAAGGAATAGATCTCGTTGGAAAGATTCCCTTCGATGAAGAAGTAGTAAAAGCTCTTGCAAAGGGAATGCCTCCAGTAGCGCCGACAGGTCATATTTTTGAACATTCTAGACACAACGAAGGAAAGGCTTCAAAAGCAATACGAGAGCTTTGGACAAAAGTATTAACGTACCTTGAGTAATCACAAATAGGAGGATGAGAAACAATGCATATCAACACCGAGGGCGATCAAATTACAAACAACTTTGAATCCAGTCCGGTGACCGATAAGTTACCCCAAGGACAGTTTAGTAACGTTCGCCATGTCATAGCGATAATGAGCGGGAAGGGCGGCGTTGGAAAATCGTCAGTTACGGCTCTTCTTGCCACCACTTTTGCGCGGCAAGGTTATAAAGTCGGCGTACTCGACGCAGACATAACCGGGCCTAGCATACCAAAGGTGTTCGGAATTAAGGAGAAGGCCAAGGGAAATGAGTTTGCTATATTTCCGGCAGTAAGTGATATATTTAAAATTCCCATAATGTCGATCAATCTTCTCCTCTCGCAGGAAGATGATCCCGTAGTATGGCGAGGTCCGCTAATTTCAAACGTCGTAAGGCAATTTTGGACTGATGTCAAATGGGGAGATTTAGACTTTTTATTTGTAGACCTTCCGCCCGGCACAGGGGATGCACCGCTTACAGTCATGCAGTCTTTGCCGCTTGACGGCATCGTGATCGTTTCGTCACCACAAGATCTTGCTATAATGGTAGTGAAAAAGGCTATTAAAATGGCAAGAATGTTGCAAATCCCTATTTTAGGCCTTGTTGAAAACATGAGTTACGTCATATGTCCACACTGTGGCCAAAAATACGAAGTCTTCGGCACGAGCAAAGGTCAGACCGTTTCTAAAGCCATAAAGATCCCACTTCTCACCCAATTGCCGATTGATCCTAAACTTTCGGAATTGTGCGATAAAGGTCGCATTGAAGATTACAACCCTGAAGGTTTCAACGGTATTGTTGACATTATTACAAAGCACTTCAAAGGATCTGAAAAAATAAATTCAAATGAGCCTAAATCGCAATCACACTAATACGACGCATTGTAATATTAAATTTCATTATCTAAACTAAATAAATGCAATAGTGGTGTTTTATTTTAAAAAGCGTGGAGGTAGTGAGGCGCTATCTAAAAAGAAAGACAAATTACTAAAAATGGCTAAAAGCGTAACTAAAGAGGACCAAGAAATAGAAGAAGGCAAAGGAGGTGTAACAAGTGTATAGGGAAATTTTATCTTCCATTGCAGCTGCGAATGCCTTTGTTGAAAACGAGACCAGCGATCGGCTTGAGGCGTTGACAAAGGGGCACGGTATGTTGAACCTCGCCGTGTACAGCGTGGCTAATGCAATAGTCACTGAAATTTTAAGTGGGAGAAGCATAAAACTGTCTGACGCGAACCTGGAGGAGCTTCCCGTTGATGTCATCATGGACAAGGGAATAAAAGCTGCAAAAGATGCCGGGGCTGACGCTGCAAACGCTGCCTTGATCGTAGCAGCTTTCTTAAACCTTGCCGGGACTGCTTCTAGGGCCGGCGTTCCCGCGGGTAACAGAAAACTCGGTTCAATGGCAAGGATAAAAGCAGGTGCCTGCCGTGCTGGTGTCCAAGCCATTCCTACATCGAAGCTTAGCAATAAGGTTTCCGGCTTCCCTGCAGTAAAAGCTCTCTATGATGCCATAGAGGAGGGGAAGGTCTGTCGCTTCAGCGGAGCTGATGTCCCTCCCTTTGTAGCTGGAGGTGCGGTTTACGGTCACAGCGTTCTAGGAGAAGATATGATTTACTGCGACCTCGCTAAGAACGGGACGAAGGTGGCTGTCGATGCGATGTTCAAGGCCTATCAAGGTGTAGGAATCAATCCCAACCCTTGGCTTTCTGCTGCAATTGCTGCTGCTGCTGTTTTGGAGATCGCAAATCCAGACGGCATGATCGGGGAAGATTACGGAGAATTTTTTGTTCATGGAGTGGGATACCTAGTTGGCAAGTATGCATCCGAAGCTGCAGGTTTACCGGAGAAACTTCACATGAGGGGGACTAACAAGGAGTACGATACGGCAACGCTCATAGGAGATATAGGGATGATTTTAAAGGATGTCGGGGCACCGACGGTCGTAGGAATGATGACGTTAAACGAAATGATGGCATGTTTCCAAGAAGGTCCCATGATCGGTGCAGGTTTCGGAGCAGGTCCCGTTAATCCACCCCTTGCTCACCTCGTAAGCGATAGCATCGTTGCTGCAATGAAATTGATAGAAACGGGCGGCGACGAGGAAGCTGCAGCAGACATGATTCGCGAGATGAAACTAAATGAGTGGATCGATCCAGAAATTTCGGCCGCTTCAGCCAATATGGTAGCTCGCAAAGCAGAGCAGATCATGAGAGGACCTGTTACGAATGTGGTTATCAAAGCAACCCAAGGAATTCGCAACAACATGGAATTTCGTATAGCCAAATACACCTGGGACGG
Source organism: Acetomicrobium mobile (assembly GCF_937920065.1). NCBI lineage: Bacteria > Thermotogati > Synergistota > Synergistia > Synergistales > Acetomicrobiaceae > Acetomicrobium > Acetomicrobium mobile. Next base: position 3,376 of record NZ_CALETC010000065.1, on the reverse strand, counting down.
CTTGCAAGCGGGCAAATCGCTTGAGGACATCTGTTGTGAGCTCGATATCAAGAGGAAAGAAAAAGTAGAGGAAAGAACGGGGATGCTACTTGGTGGTATGTTCGGAAAAGAAATAACCATCAAATTCACCAAAATTGCTGGTGGTGCTCGCAGAGGTCATCCCTTCGCAAAAACGTTCTGGGGATTTGACGCTGATATCGATTGTACGGTAACCGTCGACGGAAAAGAATATAAAATTGAAGGTCTTTCACACAAAGTTGCCCCTGACGTTATACTGAACAAAAAATCAGAATGGTCTCTTCCCGTAACAGTAGCTTCTGTTGCGGCGCAGGAGCTTATGTACATTGGCTGTTGTACCGTTAACGTGGTCATCCCTGCAGCAATAGCGGCAACAGCGGGCAAGTTGAGCTGGGAGGAGGCAGGAGAACTAGCAGAAAAGGGTGCTTACATTACTCGCGCAATTCCCGGAGGCAAGGAGACAGCGCAGAGAGCGGCTAAATTAGCCATCCGCATTATGCAAGATATGAAAGACATGTCGGAGCTTTAACTACATGCCTTTTGAGAGCTTTTGAGAGGGGGTATCATACCCCCTCTCCTTTCCGGTAAAAAAGGGGGAGACCTATGCTGATTCTTGTCAACACCGATAACGTTTCGGGAGAAAGCTTGCCTTATCTAATTGACAGCCTGATGGATCGTGGGGCATCGAGCGTGCATGCTGTCCCGGCAATAACTAAAAAGGGCCGGAGCGAGTTTTTATTTTTTATTGACGTGCCTGAAGCTTACTTCAAAGAAATAAGCGCCTTTCTTGCATTAGAGCTGGATACATTAGGCTTACGAATTATTGAGCAAAAACATTTATCCTTCGGCCCAATAGGTCCCCTGACTATTCGCATTTACCACAAGGATTTTCCTAAACGCTTTTTCGACGTCAGGGCAAAGGAATTGTTCGATGAATTAGGTAAAACCATATCTTGCAAGGCTGAATATGAAGACCTGAAGCAAGCAATGCATTTTTTTAAAGACGTAACGACGATATCTTTCAAAAACATGAAATCCGCAGTGGAACTTGCGGGCATGTCTCATGAAGATATTCGAATTGGGGAAATGCTGTTTCGTCTTTTACCATTCGAAAGTCATCCTAAGTAGGGACAAAATCTTTGTATGAAGCAGAATTTCCTAAAGCTTCCTTGACTCTTGAGTATTACGATTTATAATAAACGTAACACTAACTTAGGAGACACATGACATGCTCGATAAACCAATCGTTGATTCGTATAAGTCCTATACACGTCGCCGTAATAGAGTTTTTATTGTCCTTATTTTGACGTTGTTGCTTACAAGCGCGATTTCCCTTTCTTTGGGCTCTTCAAACATGAGTCTTGCAGACTTGGTAAGTGCCTTGTTGGGCAATGAAGAGAGTACCAACTCAACGATAATATGGCATATCCGTTTTCCCAGGATAATTGGAGCTGTTCTGGCAGGATGGGCATTGGCCATGAGTGGGGTAGTGCTACAGTGCATTTTACACAACCCGCTGGCTTCTCCTTACACTCTTGGAATCTCACAAGGTGCAGCCTTTGGTGCTGCCTTAGCGATTACCGTCATTGGTTTTCAACCTACCGAGGTAAATTCTGCGATACTAAACTTTCTTTCGTTGGGAACTGGGTTTTTCGCCTTTTTGGGAGCTTCTGCTACAACCTGTGTTCTTTTGATATTAAGCCAAAAAAGAAAACTATCATCTGAGGCCATAATACTGTCCGGAGTTGCCCTCTCTGCGCTCGCATCTGCCGGCACGATGATGATCCAGTATTTTGCAAGTGACATAGAAGTGGCTTCTATCGTCTTTTGGACCTTTGGCGACGTCAGTCGTGCTTCGTGGAAGGATTTGTCCTTGGTAGCTATTTTTTTATTACCGTCTTTCATTTACTTTATGCTCAATCGATGGAACATGAATGCCATTATGGAAGGCGCCGAGGTCGCTAAAACCCTTGGAGTAAATGCCGAAAAAATGATAAAGATAAACATCATGCTTGCCGCTCTTGTTACATCTTTGGTCGTAGCCACCTTTGGCGTCATAGGTTTCATAGGATTGGCAGCACCTCATATAACCCGCCTTTTAGTCGGCGGGGATCACAGACATCTTTTGCCTCAATCCTGTATCACGGGAGCACTTCTGCTTCTCGTTTCGGACACCATAGCTCGAAATATTTTATCCCCTGTCGTGCTCCCAGTGGGAATAATCACATCTTTTATGGGAGCTCCTCTGTTTTTGTACATGCTTATGAAAGGAGGTAATCGAAAATTTTAAAAACTAAGGGTGTTTCATTTGCGTACAGAAAAGAAATTGTATTGCAGGGAGTCAGCCTCGAAGTCACTTCAGGATCTATATTGGCAGTAATTGGGATGAACGGCTCGGGTAAATCAACATTGCTTAAATGCTTAAACGGCCTGCTCAAGCCGAGATCTGGCATAGTGATGTTAGATGGAAAAAACTTAAACAAAATGAAACGCGAGGAGATCGCAAAACATGTAGGTTATGTACCGCAGCGTTACCACGAAGGCGATCTTACGGTTTTTGATGCTGTGTTGTTGGGACGAAAACCGCACATCTACTGGTCTCCTTCGGACTACGACTTCGACGTTGTCAATTATGCACTGCAAGCGATGGAAATAGAAAGATACGCGCTTCGTCCCGTAAGGGAGCTATCAGGCGGCGAAATTCAGCGAGTAATGTTGGCAAGAGCAATAGCTCAAGAACCAAAAGTGCTTTTGCTTGATGAGCCTACAAGTAGCCTTGATCTGTATCATCAAATCGAGGTAATGAATTTGCTCTACATGATGGCAAAGGATATGGGAATGGCAATTATATTTTCCATGCACGACATTAATCTCGCCTTACAATTTGCTGACAGGTTTTTGTTGCTAAAGGAGGGTAAAGTTTATGCTTACGGCGGCCTTGAGATAATAACTCCTCAAAATATAGAAGATGTATTTAAGGTTGAAGTGAGTTTGACGCAAATAGGCGACCATATCCTGGTGACGCCTCTATTGAAGTCAAAAAATAATTTTGACTTCGCCGAAAGTGTGAATCTGGGGGCTTAAAGATGATAGAGAAATTTTGCAAAAAGAGTTTTTTAATATTGGTCTTGGCTTTATTTGCAGCCACATTTTGGGCAACGGATCATGCCAGAGGAGAGACGATAATGGTTGAGGATATGGCTGGTCGATCCGTGTCAGTCGAAAGTCCTGTCCAGAGGATCGTTTGTGCAGGGCCCGGAGCGCTCCGTCTTATAACATACATGAATGTACAAGACAAGGTCGTGGGAGTGGAGGAGATGGAAAAAGATCCAACGGGACGTCCTTATGCATACGCTAA
>NZ_CALETC010000064.1:0-4773 GCF_937920065.1 Acetomicrobium mobile | reverse complement strand
CGTTGGCACAGCAAGTATTGCTTGCTTTAGTGGTAACTATTGGTACAACTGGTACAGCAGGGATTGCAGGATCAGGCCCTGTAATGTTGCTGGCGGCGATGAATATGTTGGGAATTAATCCTGAGCCAGGTACAGCGGCTGCAGCAGCTTTTGCCTTGGTTCTTGGAATAGACGTAATTCTTGATATGGGCATAACTGGTATAAATGTCACAGGCGAACTGGCCGGGACAACAATCGTTGCTAAGAGCGAAGGTCTGATCGATTGGGAAAGGTGGAAGTAGGAGCTAAGAAGGCATATAATACAATTAAATTAGAAATAATTATAAAATTTACAAATTACTATATAATTAGTTCATTTTATAGATAATCAGGTTATAGATAATCAGGAGGCTTGTAAAATGTCCGAAGTAAGAGTAGAAAGGGAAATGGCGAAAAGAAGGGCGGCAATAAGGCCTATAAGCAAGCGCATCGCGAAGCTCAGGGAAGAAAGCGTCAGCGCTCCTGTAAAGATATCAAGCGAACGGGCCAGGCTTGTGACCGAGTTTTACAAAAGCGGTCAAGCCGACGGCAAGTCCGAACCCGTTAGACGCGCCCTAGCCTTCAAATATTTGATGGAGCGAGTAAGCCTTCCCGTAGAAGACGGGCAGCTCATAGTAGGCCTTCGCGGTACCGGACCCCAGGAGGTGCCCACATACCCCGAGATATGTACCCACGACCTTGAGGATTTGGAAGTTTTAGACACAAGGGAAAACATGCCCTACAGGGTCGACGAGGATACCAAAAATATATATGAAGAAGAGATTATTCCTTTCTGGAAGGGCAAGACGACCAGGGAAATTATCTTTAGCAACCTCCCCAAAGAATGGATCGAAGCTTATGAGACCGGCATATGGACCGAGTTCATGGAACAAAGAGCGCCAGGTCACAGTGCCGGCGGAGAAAAGATATTCGAGAAGGGCGTCTTGGACATAAAAGAAGATATAAAAAGACAGATGAACGCGCTAAACCCGGCCGATTCCGCTTATTACGACAAGATGGAAGAGCTAAAGGCCATGGACATCGCAGCTGATGCCATACTGATTTACGCTAAAAGGTATGCCGAAAAACTTCAAGAGTTGGCGAAATTAGAAAGAGACGCCAAAAGAAAGGCCGAGCTTGAAAAGATGGCCCAAATTTGCGATCACGTGCCTGCCCATGCGCCAAAGACCTTTTGGGAGGCCTTGCAGCATTATTGGTTCGTCCATGTGGGCATAGTGTACGAAACAAATCCCTGGGATTCCTTCAACCCCGGAAGGCTGGATCAGCACCTCTATCCTTTTTACGAGAGGGAAGTCGCTGAAGGGACACTCACCAGAAAACAGGCAAAAGAGCTGCTCGAGGCATTCTGGTTGAAGATCAACAATCAGCCAGCAGTGCCAAAGGTGCGCGTCACGGCAGAGGAAAGCTTTACCTATAACGACTTCACGAAGATAAACATAGGAGGCCTTAAAAAGGACGGGTCTGACGGCGTCAACGAAGTCTCCTATTTGCTGCTTGAGGTATTAGATGAGATGAGGACCTTGCAGCCAAATACCGCGGTCCAGGTGAGCGTCAGAAATCCGGAACGTTTCGTCACAAAGGCGCTAAAGGTAGTAGGCCCCGGCTTTGGCGAACCTCCATTTTTCAACTTCGACGGTGTCATCGTTAAGATGCTGAGGCAGGGCAAATCCTTGGAGGATGCCCGCACAGCAGGAGTAAGCGGATGCGTCGAGACCGGAGCCTTCGGAAAGGAATCGTACATTTTAACCGGATATTTCAACTTGCCCAAAATACTTGAGATCACCTTAAACGAAGGCATCGACCCCCGAACGGGCAAAAAGCTGGGCTTAAGCACTGGAGATCCCCGAAACTTTAAGACCTTTGACGAGCTATGGGATGCCTTCATGAAGCAGGTTAAGTACTTTATGGACATCAAGATGAAGGGAAATGACATCATAGAGTCCATATTTGCCAAGCATTTTCCCGTTCCCTTCATGTCGCTTTGGCTTTGCGATTGTGTGGAGAAGGCAAAGGACTACAACTGCGGCGGCACACGCTACAACACCCAGTACCTCCAGGTTGTAGGCCTTGGTACCATTTCCTACAGCTTGACATCTATCAAATATCACGTCTTCGACAAAAGGGCTGTGCAGATGGACGAACTGCTCGATGCCTTGAAGTCCGACTTTGCCGGCAAAAACGAGATATTGCGGCAGACCATATTGAACAAAACTCCCAAATACGGCGAAGATGACGATTATGCCGACAAGATAGCCAAAGACCTCGTTGACCAAGTCGTCAGTATGATCGAAAGCTACTCCCCCTCGCCCATAAGGAGGGCGTCGAAAAGGGCGTACTTTTTGCCTACCACTGCTCACGTCTATTTTGGTAAAGTCACAGGCGCTACCCCTGACGGCAGAAAGGCAGGTTTCCCTGTGTCGGAAGGCATATCGCCCGTCCAAGGAAGCGACAGAAAGGGTATCGCTGCAGTCTTTGGGTCGGTTTCAAAATGTGATTGGGACAAGACAGGCGGTGCCTTACTGAACCAACGGCTTAGCCCCGATCTTCTCGAAGGAGAAGAGAACGTCAGGAAGCTGGCCCAGTTGATCAGGACCTTTTTCATGATGGGCGGCCATCACGTGCAGTTTAACGTCGTAGGCACCGAACTGCTCAAGGAAGCGCAAAAAAGGCCCAAGGACTTCCAAGACCTGATGGTAAGAGTCGCCGGCTACAGCGATTACTTCGTTAATTTGCCAAAGGGATTGCAGGAAGAGATAATAGCGAGGACCGAATACGAGCAGGTTTAAACAAAGGAGAAAACTACGACAAATGAATGAAGTAAAGAACAGTTGCCTTGGGTTGATATTCGACGTTCAAAGGTACTCTATACACGATGGACCCGGCATAAGAACGACCGTGTTCTTCAAGGGATGTCCTTTGCGGTGCTGGTGGTGTCACAATCCCGAGGGGATAGATCCCGGAAAAGAGCTGATGTATTTTGAGTACAAGTGCATGCGCTGTGGGGATTGCGCGAAAGTGTGCCCCACTGGGGCAATTAAGTTCAAAGGCAAACCAAGGATATTTCGACCGCTTTGCACAGCCTGCGGGAATTGCTCTGACGCATGTCCTGCAGGTGCTTTGAAGCTCGTTGGAAAGGAATATACCGTGGAGGAGCTTATGAAAGAAATAGAAAAAGATGTCATGTACTTCGATAATTCGGGCGGCGGAGTCACCTTTTCCGGTGGCGAGCCTCTTTTTCAGGCTGACTTTTTGCTAGAAGTGTTGAAAGAATGTAAAAAAAGATATATCCATAGAGCATTGGATACCGCCGGATTTGCCTCACGTGAGGTGTTGGCCTCCACAATGGATTACGTCGATCTTTTTTTGTACGATCTTAAGCTCATAGATGAAGGAGAGCACATCAAATACACGGGCGTCCCAAGTGCCCAGATCAAGGAAAACTTGCGCTTCTTAGTGGATTCAGGCAGGGCTAAAGACGTCATAATTCGCTTTCCTGTCATCCCGGGAATAACCGATACACCCGATAACGTAGACGACATGGTAGAATTCATTTCATCCTTGAAGGGCTTAAGAGAGATAGATTTGCTTCCTTTCCACGACGTAAGCGAAAAGTACAACAGGCTCGACAAGGACTACAAGATGACGGTCCACAAATCCCCTTCGCGGGAAAGGCTGGTTGCGATCAAGGAAAGATTTGAAGGCATGGGATTGTACGTAAAGATTTAGATGTAAAAGATTAAAAACAATAGGACCTCAATGCTGGTCACCAGCTTAGAAGTCCTATTGTTTTAATTTGCCTATATCTTCTTATCGCAATGTAAATCCATATTTTAGCGGATCTTCGTCGTCTATCATGTAATGGCTTACGCCGGTCACAAAGGCCCTGCCAGTGATTTCAGGGATTGCTGCATCTAGGCCTGCGACCTTTGTCGTTCCCTTTAGTCTTCCTATGAATTGTGTGCCCAGTATGCTTTCGTTTTATGAATTCCTGGCCAATTTTGAGTTCTCCTCGGGCAAAAAGGGAAACCATTTTAGCACAGGTCCCCGTACCGCAGGGGGAGCGGTCAAGCGACTTCTCGCCAAAAATTACGGCATTTCTGTAATGCATGCCTTCTTGCGACACTTTTTCGAATATCTCGACGAGGTCGATCGTGTTTATATGCGGTTTTTCTGGGTCCGCACATGTTCACGTATCCGCCGCTTTCCATGAATATCACACCGAAATCCGCATCAGGTGCCGTTGGAGAGGTTATTATTGCTCCGAACATATCGCTATGTCCCCTTGGTTCAAGGAGCAAGGCGGTCCTCAAATAGTCCAGGTTGTATGCCATGTATTCCTTTTTTCGGACATGGTTTTACCGGGAACGTTTGGAATGCCCCCGATAACCACCCTTGTCGGTTCTCCCATGGTGTGGGAATCGACTGCAATTATTGAACGTACTGATTTCATTATTAAGCCTACCTATTGCTATTCAACCGCAATTGTTCTATAAGGACAAAAAAATGCTTTGTTTTATTTTTGGAAGACATTGTAAATGAAAATTGTCTCATTTGTCCTTTTAGGTGTACATGTGTTTTATGTATTGGCCAAGTTCTTTTCTTTCACCGTTAGACTATAACATAGCATTATATGAACTTGCAAGCGGTCAAAGCTAATTGACGCGGTCGAGGCAACGATAGCGTAAAATATTTGCAGGAGATTTTCAGAGGTAAAAAAGAAAGGGACCGCTCCTT
>NZ_CALETC010000063.1:0-18247 GCF_937920065.1 Acetomicrobium mobile | reverse complement strand
GCTTGAAATAGCTTGCCTGCAACAAACTAAAGATACGGGGCTGCCCCTGCGCCTTACTTCAAAGGGGTTGTCCGTGACCGTTTACGGAGCGGGTCTTTCTTCGTTGTCTTGCGCCATTGAACTGGCAAAAAAAGGCTACCAGGTAAGTATGGTCTTTGACGGCGACATCCCGGGCGGCAGTCTTTTGGCCCTTTCACAAGAAGTTCTGCCCCAAGAAATACTTGTCACTGCCTGGCAGAACCTGCAACGGCTGGGTGTAACGCGGTCATCCGGAAAAGATCCAATCCGTGACGGTTTGAAAGAAGGTAACGTCGCCTACGTTGGCGTCGATGATCCCAAATGGACCCATCTCGTCGATTTAAATGATATAGATCCCCTCACCTACGAAACTTCGACTAAGGGCCTTTTCGCCGGAGGCCATCCTCGAAACGGCAAACCTTCACCCGTTTGGGAGTCGGCTGATGGTAAGCGTGCCGCCAACTCTATCGACCGTTATTTTCAGGGCGCGTCGTTAACGTCAGGAAGGGAAAAGGAGTTCTCGCTTGAGACGAAGCTTTACACCCCTCTAGATGGTGTCCCAACCCTTTCTCCAAAAGATGATCCAATAGAAGAGGCGAAACGCTGCATTCAATGCGAATGTCGCTACTGTGTGCGTGAGTGTGCATTTCTTGAAAAGTACAAGGGATATCCAAAGATCTACGCTCGGCAGATCTATAACAATTTCGCCATAGTCAGAGGCTCTCACAGCGCCAATAAAATGATAAATTCCTGTGCACTTTGCGGCCTTTGTGAGGTCCTTTGCCCCAATGATTTTTCCATGGCCGATTTATGTCGCTTCGCGCGTGAGCAAATGGTGGAGCGTAACATCATGCCACCTTCAGTCCACGAGTTTGCTCTCCTTGACATGGAACATGCCAACTCTCCAAGGTCGTCCGGATTTCGAAGCGGAACGAAGACTACGCAGGCTATTTTCTTCCCCGGTTGCCAGCTGGCGGGAGCGATGCCCGATCAGACTGAAAGGGTTGCAAACTTCCTTGAAGAGATGTTCGACGGTAAAATGGGCATATTGCTTGGATGCTGCGGTGCGCCTGCATGGTGGGCCGGCAGGCTAGACAAGCTTGAAGAAGTCATCAAAAACATCGAGAAAACCGTAGAATCCGCAGGAAACCCCACCCTGATCCTGGCTTGTTCTTCTTGCAACGAGGTGTTTAAAAACTTCATGCCTAATTTGTCGAGAGTCTCTTTATGGCAAGTGTTGCTTGAAAAGGGGTTACCTGAAACAAGGCCCGCTGCAGAAACGCTTGCGCTGCACGACCCTTGCACGACCCGCCATGAAAAAGAATGGAGGGAGTCCATTCGAAAGATACTACAAATTGTTGGACAGCCCTATGAAGAGCTTGTCTTCGGTGGCGAAACTACGCGCTGCTGCGGTTATGGAGGCCTTCAGGTTATGGCCGACCCTGACCTTGCGCGTGAGGGCGTCTCGCGAAGGCTTCAAGAAAGCGAAAACGATTTTCTGACCTATTGCGCCATGTGCCGTGAAAGCCTTTCCGGGTCGGGGAAAATGGTCTTTCATCTGCTGGACATCCTATTTCCTCCTCCTGCAGAAAAGAAACGTGCTGGCTTTTCCAAACGTCAGCAAAATAGGGAATTGCTTCGCACAAAGCTGCTTGGTTCTTGCGACATTCCTACGGAGCCGTGGGATGACTTGCCCATATCAGTTTCGGACAGAGTGCGCGAAAAACTTGAAGAACGCCACATCTTAGACAGCGATATCAAACAAACTCTGTGGAAAGCTTCTTCGATGGGAAGGTATCTTATCTCTCCCGAGGGCACCAAGCTTGCTTGTTCAAGGATAGGAAACGTTAATTTCTGGGTGGAATACCGCGAGGATGATCAGTCATTTACGATCATCAACGCCTGGAGCCACAGGATGATCATGGAGCTGATGACATGAGCAAGGGAAACGATCTTGGCTTTCACGAAGAAACTAGCTGGAGATGCAGCTGTGGGTGCGAGCTTACGCTGCACAAGGTCGCAGCGCTTTATCTCGGCAACCGCTTCGAGATAGAGCTTCCCGCCTGCTCTCGATGCGGCTTTATTCTTGTGCCTGAGTCTTTAGCGGTGGGCAAAATGCTCGAGGTGGAAAAGATATTGGAGGACAAGTAATGACTTTGCCCTACGAACACCCAAAATGGCGCGAGGTCATGGGCGAGGCACTCCATCCGGGAGGAGAAGCGCTTTCAAGAAGGTTGATACGCTTATGCGACTTTCCTCCAGGGGCCCGCATTCTTGATGCTGGTTGCGGTATGGGTGCGACCTTAGGACTTCTCGTCGAAGAGGGTTTCGATGCCCTTGGGTTGGACAGGTCTGACGACTTGCTTTCGAAGGCAAAGCAAAAGGGTCCGGCAGTACATGGAGATTTGCGTGATATGCCATTCGAAGACGGCAGTTTTGACGGCGCGATTTGTGAGTGCGTCCTTTCGCAGCAAAAGAAGCTGTCACCAGCCTTGTCAGAGGTTGCAAGAGTCTTAAAAGACGGAGGAATTTTGGGGGTAACCGACATCTTCGCCGTCAATCGCGGTTACGACAGTCAAGGCCGGGACGGTTCATGTGCAAGCGGGGCCAGATCCGCTCTTGAATTGCACGAAGCATTCACGATCCATGGATTTGAGGTGTTTTTCTTCGAAGCTTACCCCAAGTTGCTTCGGGAATGTACCGCCCAACTGATTTGGGCAGGCATCATCGAAGCACCCATAAAGACATGTTGTAGCCTTAGTTACGGCCTTTGGTTGTGTAGAAAGTTGGGCGATGAAGGTTCATTAAAAGGGCGATACGAAATTGAAGGCGCCGAAAAAGCGGCAGGTTAATCAGGAAGATTGAAGGAGAGATTGAGATGGAGGACCTAAGTACTGCAGTCATGCAATGGGGGCAGGAAGGATTTTGCTGTTCGCAGGTCATGATATTGGCTGGATTGGCACTTACTGGAAAAGAAAACGAGGACCTAACGTCGGCAATGAACGGCCTTTGCAGGGGCACATTTTCTCCTGGCTGCACCTGCGGGGCATTGACCGGCGCTTGTTGCCTTTTAGGGTTTTATGCCGGTAAAGGAGCGCCGTGGGAAGAAAAAGATCCGAGACTGCCCGAGATGATCGGCCAGCTTCACGAATGGTTTCAAGAAAAATGGGGAGAGGGCGGGCACGTCAACTGCGGGAATATCCTGGGCTACGAACCGATTACGGATCCGAAGCAATGCTTTCAAAAATGTTTTCCGATGATAATGGAAACGTTGGAGAAGGCCTTAGAGCTTCTTGAAACTCACGGCTTTGATATACGGGAAGGACGACTCCTTTAATGGCGATTTTGCGCAATACGCACAGCGTATGCCCGATCTGCCTGAAACAGATACCGGCATTGCTGGAAAGTGATAAAGACAATGTTTTCCTGCGGAAACATTGTCCCGATCATGGAGAGTTTTCCTGTCTTGTTTGGGAGGGAACACCTGATCTTGAGACCTGGACTTCAAACCGCTTTCCCCTCGCAGAACCTGAAGACAGACCGCCTGAAACTTGTCCCGAAGGGTGTGGACTCTGCATCGATCACCTACAAAAAAGCTGCACCGTAGTAGTTGAGGTTACGGAAAAGTGTCAGCTCAAGTGTCCGGTATGTTTTGCAAGCGCGGGAGATGGCTTTGAGCCCGATTTTTATGTTTTGGAAAAGTTGTTACATGATGTGCATCGTAAGGCACCAGGTGCCATCCTGCAATTTTCAGGGGGAGAACCCACGCTTAGAGACGATTTAACAGACCTTATTCGATTGGCTTCAAGCCTCAAATTTCCAGGAATTCAGTTAAATACCAATGGCCTTAAGTTGGCTCAAGAATCCGGGTACGGGCAAAGATTAAAGGAAGCAGGACTGAGCTGGGTATTTCTGCAATTCGACGGCCTTCGCGAAGCGACGTATACAACTTTGAGAGGAAGGCAGCTTTTGACCGACAAAATACGGGCAATCGATGCCTGCAAAGAGGCCGGCCTTGGGGTAGTCCTCGTTCCCACGGTTGTAAAAGGAGTTAACGACGATGAGATGGGAGATATCGTCCGTTTCGGGCTTTCACGCTTTCCCGTCGTGAGAGGAATTCATTTTCAGCCCATCAGTTATTTTGGTCGTTTCCCCGAACCCCCGTGTGACGAGATGCGTCTAACGCTTCCAAGGATCATGAGGGAGCTGGTAGCACAGACCGACGGGATGGCAAGTTTATCTCATTTTCGGCCGTCTCGGTGCGAGCATGAACGATGCTCCTTTCGGGCAGTGTACCTTGTAGAATCCCCTGATAAAATCATTCCCCTGACAAGTGAGCCATGTTGCTGTAACGGTCGGTCCTCCGATGAAGGATTTCAAAGCTCCGTCGAGAGCATCCGTCGCCGCTGGGGAGCTGACATCTCCCCAAAAACCTGCAGAAAACAAGAGGAAACCCCTCAGGAAGTAGACGCGCAAGCCGAAAACGCCTTTGAAAGGTTTATCCGCCTTTACGAAAGGGGAAGTTTTAGCATAAGCGCAATGGCCTTTCAAGACGGTGAAAACCTTGATTTAGAACGTTTGCGCTTCTGCTGCATCCATGTGGCAGCCCCTGATGGAAGGTTAATACCTTTCTGTGCATGGAACCTTACCGCAAGGAACGGCCGGGCCTTGCATCGTCACCGATGAAAATTCCAATCACCCCCTTGGACCCATGGATCGCAGGCCGCCTCGTCAAAGAGTTCCCCTGGTATGCGGCCGCAGAAAAGAAAGCGAGGATCGAAGACCGCAGCGAAATAGAAAGGGCTCAAAAATACCTTTTAAGCCGTATAATTGAACATGCTTCACTTTATTCTCCCTTTTACCGCAACCGCCTTGGAAATGTAAAGGATTTGCCTTTCAGCGAACTTCCCTTTACTTTCCCATCGGATCTCGCAGAATCGGGATTGCGTTTTCTCACCGTCTCTCAGTCGGAGATACGGCGCATCGTCACTTTAAGCACATCGGGGACATCGGCTCCTCCTAAGAGAGTCTTTTTCACCTCAGAAGATCTCAAGGCAACTGAAGATTTCTTCATGTGCGGGATGACGACGTTTACACCACCGGAAAGCAAAGTTGCCATCTTTATGGAAGGGCCTTCACCCGACAGTATAGGACAAATCCTTAAACGCGCCTCGAAGCGCCTTGGGTGTGAAACGCTTGTCTTCGGGCTTATCCACGACTACGCAGACGCGATTCTTGCCATAGATGACTTTCGACCCCTTGTCGTCGTTGGCCTTTCCGCCCAGATGGCAAGGATCGCAGGAAAGACCGAGCACAAGCCCGATTTCGTCTTGCTTAGTGCAGACATGGCGCCTGCTTCGATAAGGCGGCGGATAGAAAACCTGTGGGAATGCATCACTTTCAACCATTACGGCCTTACCGAAACTGGATGGGGTTGCGCCGTGGAGTGTCGCGCAAGGCAAGGTTGTCACGTCAAAGAGCTTGACCTTTACGTTGAAATCGTGGACGAAAATGGACGAGTCCTTCCCGATGGGGAGTGGGGAGAGATAGTTATCACCACCATTAACCGTATGTCTTTTCCATTGATCAGGTATAGAACGGGCGACGAAGGCCGCATCCTTCAGGACATTTGCCCTTGCGGTTCGCCCCTAAAACGCATAGAAGTCCTCGGTCGTCTTCCAAAAAAGGGCGCAGGAGGGGGTTCCCTTCGCCTTTACGACGTTGAAGATGCCCTTTGGGGCTTACCATGGGTCGAAGATTTTAAAGTATTCCTGGAGTGCGCTGGCGACATCCCCGAAAGGTTATTTTTGACCATCGCCGTGACGGAAGGCAAACAAGAGTATGTCGAGAAATCAGTTGATGTTTTAAGGCAAGTCCCCGGCGTTCCTAGCAAGATCATCGCAAAAAAAGTAAGCCTTTCCTCGATCCGACATCAAAGCCCAAAGATGGACTGGGAAGGCTGATTTATTCTCTTTCTTCTTCCTTGTCTGAATTGCACCTTAAAGTTCTTTCAAATTGGGTTACTTTATATTGATTGCCCTGACCTTTTTGGTTATACTGGGTAAAAGTAAAGAAAGAGGCGTCTTTACTTTTAAGAAGGCGTATCTTAAGAAGGGGAGGTGGAAGGTGCAAGGGTAAACTTTTAGAAGCTTTAAAATTTGTGAAGGAGTGGTTAGCGCCTGGACTGGTTACAAGCCAGTTGACGAGGTCGGGGGAAGATCGAAGCTATCGGCGGATGCCCCCGTGGCCCTGGAAGATGGGCCAGGAAGTCTTCTTACAAAACCGAAGAGCGATCTGCGGGACAAAGGGAGGACAATCTTCCTGTGTGTGCTGCGTTAGAAGGGATGAGGCAGTCGTGTGTGGTATAGTCGGGTATATTGGCTACAGAAATGCTTGTAGTGTGCTTTTAGATGGTCTTAAGCGGTTAGAATACAGAGTGTATGATTCGGTAGGAATAGCGGTTAACAATAGCAAGAAAATAGAAATTATAAAAGAGGCGGGCAGGGTCTCAGATCTCGAACGCATCGTCAAAGAGATCGCCCCCTCAGGCACTCAGGGGATCGGCAATGCCCGATGGGCCAATCACGGTGGCGTTTCGGTGGTAAAGGCTCATTCTTGCCCCAGTCGAGATAAACACTTCATACTCGCCCATAACGGCATAATAGAAAATTGTAGCGAATTAAAAGAAACCCTTCTCGCCGAAGGGTTTAATTTCACGTCCGAGAGGGACACCGAGGTTATAGCACAATTACTGATGAAGTTTTACGATGGGGACGTGTTAAAAGCACTCACGTCTTTACAGGGACAACTCAAGGGCTCTTACGCACTCGCCATTGTAGACGAAGAAGATATGGATCATATTTACTGCATGCGCGGAGGCTTTCCTATGGTCTTGGGCATGGGCGAAGGTGAGTCCCTTTGTGCAACCGATACGCTTGCCATACTTCCTTACACTAAAAATGTAATCTCCATGGATGACGGCGACATTGCCGAGCTTTCAAGTCAAGGCATCAAGCTTTATGATGCAAAGGGATCGCCTTTGCAAAAAAAGAACTTTTTCATTGATTGGGATTTGTCCTCGGCAGAAAGGCGCGGCTATCCTCACTTTATGTTAAAGGAGATCCATGAGCAGGGAGGAGCTTTTAGATCAACACTAGAAGGCAGATTGATAAACGGCGGCGTAGACTTTTCGGGCGAATTGGCCTTGAATAAAGAAGTTATAAAACGTCTTAGGGCAATTCATTTGGTGGCCTGCGGCACATCTTATTATGCTTCATTAATTGCCGAAAGGGCATTTGAGCGCTGGTGTGATCTAGATATAAAAGTTGACGTTGCCTCTGAATATAGATATCGCAATATTCGTCTGTCTCCAAATACTCTCGCCGTGTTTGTCTCCCAGTCCGGTGAGACCGCCGATACGCTGGCGGCTCAAAGAAGAGCACGCGAGTTAGGAGCGTACTCTTTGGCAGTCACCAACGCCCAGGAGTCTACTTTAGCCAGTTGCTGTGACGATGTTTTATTGCTCAAGGCCGGTCCTGAAATCGGGGTGGCTGCAACCAAGACCTTCACCGGACAGATCGCAGTCCTTTATTTGCTTGCCATTTACATCGCTAAAGTGAGGGGAACGCTTACTCCAAGAATGGAAAAGGAATTAATAGACGAGCTCATTCGACTTCCTTACAAAATAGAAGCCACTCTAGAAAGGGAGCACGTCGTTGAGGAATTGGCATCAAACTTTTCCGGCAGCCAGAGCTTTCTTTTCTTTGGAAGGGGAATATCTTACCCGGTGGCATTGGAGGGAGCGCTAAAATTAAAGGAAGTATCCTACATTCATGCGGAAGCATTTGCAGCCGGCGAGATGAAACACGGCCCCATAGCTTTGATCGATTCAAACGTTCCCGTACTGATTGTCGCGCCTAAAGACAGCCTTCACGAAAAGACGCTATCGAGCATCAAAGAGGCGAAGGCAAGGCGCGCGCCCGTCATCGCAGTGGGTTTTGATGGCGACGAGCAGCTGGCAAATGATGCAAGCCACGTTTTGTACGTCCCACCAACGCGCGAGGAGTTTTCGCCCTTCGTCACGGTGGTTCCCTTGCAGCTTCTCGCCTATTATATGGCCAAAAAGCGGGGCTGTGAAATCGACAGTCCTCGCCATTTAACAAAAAGCGTCACCGAGGAATAGGTTCGTTCAGGGCAATCGTTCGAATAACTTAGCAGTACCTTGCGTTTTTTGGTCGAGGCTATGGCCTTCGATAAAACCGGCACTCTTGTTAAAGCGAAGCCCCTTGTGGCAGATTTGGCTTCTTTAAGTGAAATAGCGGGGAGACAAATCACTGCAAATGGCAGCGCTATCTTGTGGTGAGAAAGGATTTAAGAAGGTCTGCAACATCGCCTCGACCTACTACCATCGAGGCGTAATAAGCATTTTCTTCTACGTTGGCAGCCAGATGCTCAAAGGAACGAGGGTCTTTTAGCCGCGATGCAACCTTCGTGAGAAACTCTGCCTCGTCTTTGCTATTATAGTATCGTTTTAAATTCACGCCTTTTAAGGTTACGCTGTCGACAAATGAAAAGCGAGGCAAACCTTTTAATGAAGAAGGCTTTTTTCCAGAAAGGACGTGGGCCCTGCCCTTTAGCTTTCTTTTGGGATAAATTAAAAAGTACACTCTGTCTTTTCGGCCCAAAAGAAGTGAAATGGGAAGGTAAAGCAAGCTGTGATGGGGTAAAAGCGATATAGTGGCCTTTGCCTTGCTGTAATTTTCATCCTCCAATGTGTATTCGGCCACTACGCCCACATATCCTCCTATCCAGGTGTAGTTTTTTTCTTTGGGGCGCAGTGCTTCTTCCATCTGCCTTGAAAGTTCTCTGATTAAGGTTAAGTTTAACCTCCTGCCTCGCCAATATTGAAGGCTTGCCACCAACCCTAGCAGAAGTAAAACCATTACGCCGCGGTTCACTTAAAATCACCTATATGCAAAAAATTAATAAGGTCTTTGCCCAGCAAATTTAAACCTTGAGGCGTTGAGATTTTCTCTCCCAGGTCGGGCAACTCGATCCATGAAATTTCGCCGTGAGCTTTCATGAGATCATCCAAGCCGCTTGAAGCGTAAGCTTTGAAAGGATCTTCCTTCGGGGCTTTGTTTATCAAACAAGCCCTTACGCCGTAGCCGTAGGTTGAAAGCTTTTTTATGGTTCTTTCAGTCTCCTTCACGGAAAGTTTGTCTACCTGAAGAACGAGCAATATCGAGGCACCTTCTCCGTGCAAAAAGGACTTTATGTCCTTTATTTCGCACCTGTATCTTTGAAGTTCTGCCATGACGGGATCATCTTGGTTGTCTATCTTTTTGCCCGATCCCTCGATATGCTGAAGATAGGCTCTCCTTTCTAAAATCTTTTTTCGCAGTCCCATAAGTTCGTCGATCCAAAGAAGCGTTAGGTCGGGAAGCGTCAAGAGACGAAGCGTCATGCCTGTAGGTGGTGTATCGAGCACGATTGCCCCATGCATTTGATCAAGGTTGCCTATTTCTTTTATTGCCTCAAGCAGGGCAAATTCCTCCATGCCCGGAGATTGCTCTAAGGCTTTCAAGAATTTGTCTGCGTTAAAAATTTGCAAATGTCCGTAGAGCGGACGCGTTTGATCTAATTTCATGTCGATAAAGCGCCGCACCTGAGTGTCTAAATCCACCTCAAAGGCAAATAATTTATCTGACACCTTTTTTGGCTTATCATCTAAAGCATATCCTAGGACATCTCCCAAGTTGTGGGCAGGATCCAAAGACACAGCTAAAGTGTCATGACCTGCGGAGGAAAGGGCGCGTGCAAGGACGGCAGAAATCGTCGTCTTGCCCGTTCCGCCTTTGCCCATCACTATGAAGCGCTCGATCGTGTCGTAAGACTTTATATGGCCTTTTTCTGTATATTGCTTAGATCTTAAGGATCCCCGAAATTTTCGCAAAAAGATCGTCACTTTCTGCCACTCGCCTCTCAAGTAATTCAAGCTCCTGCCCCAAGTGGGGGAGTAGTCGGACTACCAACCCCGTCGATGGGGCCGGTAGTCCGAAGAAACCGCCCAAAAGTAGGAAGGCGAAGGTTTCCTCAAGGGCTTGAAGTTCGGTCCTAACGTAGTCGGTTGCCTGACGCTGTGCTATTGTCTTGAAAAACTTGAAGAAATCTCTAATCATGTCGTTGCCTTTAAGGCCTTGCAGCCTCTTGGTATTGTTCTTTTAACGGCGAAGCTTCTTGCATTGAGCGATAAAAGTCGTAAATGAACACCAGTGCTAAAACTATCTCCAGAATTACAAACCCGCGCACGAGCAAAGAAGAGGGAACGGCGAACAAAAACCACCAAAGCCCGGCAAAGACTGTAAGCCAAAGTACTCCTGCGCAGGCAATTATGAACTTGACATGTCTTTCCAAGGACCCGGCCATCTTCAGTACCCACAGCGCCACTGTCAAAAGGGTGGCTGCTGCCAGCATTTGGTTTGCACCTCCGAAGGCAGGCCATAAGACGTTATATGCCTTGTTCCAAGCAAGCATTATGCTTAAAGCAGAAGGTATGGCAGAAGCCAGCCAGCGGTTTGTAATTGTTTTATGAAACTCGCCAAGGCTTGCTTTTAACGGTTCCCACACTTCCTCCCAGGCAAAGCGCAACACCCTGTTTCCCGTATCCATGGAGGTAAGTGTAAAGGCCGAAACCCAAAGGCTTGAAAAGACCGTTCCCACCTGGGCAGAAATCCCGAAAGCCTGCTCGAAAAGTATGCCATAACTTTGAGTGAATATCCCCAAAGGTCCTCCGACAGCATCAATGGCTTTCACGTAATTTTTGCCCATATATAAGGGTTCTTTCAGATTGTCTGCAATTACACCCATCTCGGCCAACTTTCCGCCAGCTTCTTTAAACACCAAAAGCCCGAATGCCGCGATCGTTATGGTGACCACGGTAGAAAGAAGGCCCTCCGTTAGCATTCCTCCGTAACCAACTATCAGGCCCTGAGTTTCCTTGTCAAGTTGCTTTGAAGTGGTGCCTGAGCCAATGAGTCCGTGAATGCCCGAAAGGGAACCGCAGGCAATGATGAGTGGAATTACAGGCCAGTAAGGCGATGGCACCCCTCCGACAATATTTGGGCTCCAACTCGTAAAGGCCGCCAGCTCCATCTTTGCTCCAACGAGGATCAAAGCAACGACTCCCATGGCAAGGCCCAAAACGAGGATATAAGCGTTCAAGTAGTCCCGCGGCTGAAGCAATATCCACACGGGAAGGGCGCTTGCTACCATCATGTAGAAGAAAAAGATGACCAACCATCCTTTATAACTTAAAGCTAATGGCGTCTTAAATCCAAGCCATATGGCCACAAGTGTAAGCAAGATGCCAACAATGGTGCCCACCAAGAAATTAATCCTGAGTTTGTAAAGCAAAAACCCGGTTATAACGGCAGCGACGATGAACCACATCGACATGCTTCCCACGTCGGGGCGTGCTACATAAAGATAAGCAAGCGAAGTAGAAAAGGCCCCTAAGGCCAAGACAAGAGTTAAATAGGCGAACACTTGAAACAAATAAGACGTACGAGGACGCATCATCTTGCCGGCTATCCACTGGATGGATTTTCCCTCGTATCTCACTGAAGCCATGATCGACAAGTAGTCGTGTACCGCGCCTATGAGGATGTTTCCAAACCAAATCCAAAGCAACCCTGCCCACCAACCCCAGGCCATTGCCAAAGCAGGGCCGAGTATTGGCGCACCGCCAGCAATAGAAGCAAAGTGATGTCCGAAAAGCACAGCCGGATGCGTTGGGACAAAGTCCACATCATCAAACTTAGTGTGAGCCGGCGTGGGTTTGGAATCATCGGCTTTAACGACCTTACGCTCAAGGTTTTTGCCGTACCATAAATAGCAAACAAGGTAAATTATGATTCCTAAAATGAGCAATAAAGAAGTGTTCATGATATCAAACCTCCTTTTTTAAATAGTCCTGGCCACAGGATGGGCCATAAAAGAAAACAAATCAAATAGAGTTTCCTGCTTTTCTTTAACGCCTTTTAGTCCTTCTATGCTTATAATCCATATGTCCATCGGTTTGGCCGGTTCTATTAGCGATGAGCCAAAATATGATAATTGGGAAAGCAAGCTTAAGGCTTCTTCTTCTGTCTCCGTTACCCATATGACCCAGCTTAGCGAATCCTGATCTGCCCAATCCAGGTCTACGTACCCCGGAATATACATGTGTCTCTGATTTAGCAGAAAAAGATGGACTTTCCCTATAGTTTCCAAAAAAATAGGTAGGTGTTCTTCGAAAGGGGGAAGGGCACGGAAGAAGAAGAATCTATCGGCGTTTATCAACCCATGCACGTCATTGGGATGTTTTGGGAACTTCATATAGTAGGCGAAATCGTAGCGCGACAGGTAAAGTAAGTCCACAACGAACTGCTCCGTAAAGATGCGGTTTCCTTCAAGCCACGCGCTAATTTGCTCAAGATTCCATGGTTGAATTTCTCTAGCTTTCAGTCCCGTAACGGGAAACTCCCTTTTTATCTTTTCTACATCGGGATTTGAAAGATAAGTCCATTCCAAACTTGTAAAGTTTTGAAGACGACATATTTCTTGTCCGGAAAGACCGGGGACATAGTCCAAAATTTTACCGGTGTGGTATTCTTTTATGCCCCATCTTGCTATAAAAGAGTTATCTAAAAGACATTGCAACCTTGTGCGCCAGAGGACCTTTTCCTGTTCTTCATAATCTGAGGGAGCTGTCCCAGGCTCAACCACAACAAATTGGGCCTTGCAGAGTTCTTTAAAGGCATTCTTCCCTTTCTCTGTTAGGCTGTATATGCCGTTGGTTTCCTGCAACAACCCAAGGGCTTTTAGTCGCTGTAGGCCTTCGCCATCCTCTCCGGCCAAAGCTATGGTCTCTTCGTCCCAACAGGGATGATCTTTATCGAAAAGCAATAAAACAGTGTCATCTTTCAGCAACAAAGTCCCCTCCTTGATGCCTTTCTCTTGATTATATCGACGATAAAAGTTATCGTGTACATTTTAATATTTTTGATATATTTTTGCCATTTAACGATGTCGATCAGGTCAAACTTTTGACTCATTGCGGCTGGTTTTAATTTTCCAGCAAATATCTTTGCAGATCCTTTCCAGTAAGGCCGGCACCAATGCCTACGGCGAGCTTGAGCCGCGCTTGCAGAGGCGTGAGATTCCCTCCTGAAAGCACCCCGATCTCCAGCAGTTTTTGTGCGCTTCCCTCGTAAGCATAGGATGTCACCACCCGTCCCCTAAGACATCTGGAGGTAATAACTACGGGAATGTTGCGTCGAATAATCTGTCTTATCGGGGGAACCCATGCCGGGTTAACATTGCCCGACCCAAAACCCGCCAAGACCAATCCTTCAAGGCTTTCGTCTTCGGACAGTAATTTCAAGACCCTTTCGCCGCCTCCAAGCGTCGCCCAGAAAACCTCGACTTCCCTTGCAGGGATGAGATTCCCTTCTATTATCCTTCCACGCTTAGTTTTTTTTACGAGATGTATCTTATTTCCCACTATCTCGGCGACGGGACCCCGTTCCGGCGCAGTCAAAGCATCTCTTTTGAAACTATTGACCTTGCAGACTTCGCTGGCTGCGAACAATTGATCCCGGAAGCACACCAAAACGCCAAGTCCCCAGATGCATTCAGAAGAAGCGGCGAGCAAGGCGTGGTATAAGTTAAGAGGACCGTCAGAACCCAATTGATCTGAAGGGATCATTGAACCTGTAAATATTACCGGGTAAGGATAGGGCCAAAGTAGATCCACCAGATAAGCCATTTCTTCCATGGAATCGGTTCCTGCGGTTACGACGATGCCGTTTATACCCTGACCAGCCTCCCTTCTTAGCAGTTCTGCGAGATCTGCCATCATGCGTATGTTATAGTGGCTACTGGGTTGATGGCTCCAATCAACTACAGTTACTTCGCATGGAAGTTCTTTGGACTCAAGCCAAGCGAGCATGTCGCCTGCATTTAGGGTTGGAGCATAGCTTTTTGCGCGCTCATCGTACGTCATGCCCATAGTCCCGCCTGCAGCAACGATTAAGACATTAGGACGCTCTGACATCCCAAACCACCTCCTCAACGTATGTACAAGTGTAACACTTTTTTACTTACAAAAAAGGGTAGTAGTGATAAAATACTATATCCGAGGCAGAAAGAAAATTTTTGGAAGGTGATTGTGTTGCGAAGCATCGTGGTGGGAGGAGGCAGCGTAGGCTTCGATGTAGCTAAAAACTTGGTCGAACTCGGACACGACGTGATTGTCATAGAACAAGATGAGGCTCGTGCTGCAAGAATTGACGAAATGCTTGACGTGATGGTAATTACGGGCAACGGAGCAAGGCCACAGGTGTTGGCTAAAGCAGGGGTGCAAGAGGGAGAAGGGGAAGCTATAAACCTGCTAATCGCCTGCACGGATAGAGATGAAGTTAATATCTTGTCCTGTTGGATCGCCAAAAAAGCAGGTGTTAAACACGTAATTTCCAGGGCAAGAAGCTTGGAATTTACTGACAGTCACATTTGGGCAGACGCGCTCGGAATTGATGAAATGATCTCTCCGGAAAGATCTGTTGCAGGGGCGATAGAAGACATGCTATCGATACGTTCAGTTATCGTAGCAAATGAACTGTGGGGAGGTATCGCCAGTCTTTATGCGATGAAAGTTAACAAAGGATCCCTCATGGAGGGCCGCAGTTTAAAGGAAGTAAGAAAATCCCGTTCCGACGTCGATGCACTCATTGTATACGTAGAACGAGAAGACGAGAAGGGTTTTATACCTCGCGGAGATACGGTTTTAAGAGAAGGCGATTTGTGTTACGTCGTTACATTAAGAAACGACGCCCACTTGCTCGAAAGCCTATTTAGCATTGAAAGCGCGTTCAAGCTAAAAAGAATCATGATCGCGGGAGGGGGCAAGATAGGTTTTCAGGTGGCGAGGCGTTTCGAGAAAAACCATAAGGATGTTGATATACGACTACTAGATTTAGATCCTCAAAAGTGTGAACGTATATCCAAAGAACTGGACAAAACTTTAGTCCTTCAAGGAGACGTTGCCGATGAAGATGTCTTGTTGAGCGAGGGCATCGAAGAGACTGACGGGTTCGTATCCACCACGGCAAATGACGAGTTAAACATACTTGTTGCCATAATGGCGAAAGAACTTGGAGCCAAAAAATCAATCGCAATTGTAAGGAATGACACCTACAGGAAACTTGAGGGCAGGCTTTCGCTAGACGCCATGGTCAACCCAAATGAAGCGCTGGTTGCAGCCATAATGCGCTACGTTACCTTGCGTACCAAGGGAGCTGCCATGTCCACAATTGAACAGATAAACGCAGAAATGATCGATTTGGTCGTACCTGAAGGTGCTTTTGTAGTGGGCAAGAAAATAATGGACCTGCATATATCTCCAACAGCCATTGTCGTGCTGGTCCAGCGCGGGGAGGATATCTTCGTGCCAGACGGGATGACCACATTAAAACCGAACGATCGTGTCTTGCTCTACACGAATGCTCCCAGCTATGATGAAATTCTAAATTTGTTCATAGAAGAAAAATGACCAGCAAATAAAAATATAAAATAAAGGAAAAAAAGAGATGCGGTTTAAAATCATAACGAATATCCTTGGGTTAATAGTCGAAGTTGTGTCCTTATTTATGTTGCTGCCCCTTGGTTGGGCCGTCCTGGACAAATCACCCGATGCCAGGCCCATATTTGTTTCCATGATCATAGGCATGGCCTTGGGCGCAATATTGCTCCTCATCGGCGGAAGGCTGAGCAGAGAAGAGATGAGGCCAAAGGAAGCTTTGGTTGCGGTCGGATTGTCGTGGATTTTAGCTTCGGCCATAGGCTCTTTGCCTTTCTGGCTTTCCGGGGCAGTTCCCACCTTTGCTGACGCTTTTTTTGAATCCGTCTCAGGTTTTACGACAACAGGGGCAACCGTCTTGGCAAACATCGAGGCCAACTCCAGGGGAATACTTTTTTGGAGAAGCTTAACGCACTGGCTAGGTGGTATGGGTATCATCGTGCTCGGGTTAGCCATTTTGCCATTTCTGGGTGTTGGTGGACGTCAGTTGTTTCGCGCCGAAGTACCTGGTCCTGTGCCCGAAAAGTTGACCCCAAGAATCCACCAAACAGCGCTTCTTTTATGGGGAGTCTATGTCTTTTTGACCGTCCTAGAAACACTCCTTCTGTATTTGGGAGGTTTATCCTTCTTTGAAGCGCTCACACACACCTTTGGGACGGTGGCAACGGGTGGTTTTTCCCCTTTGAACGGCAGCGTTGGACAATATAATTCGGTTTATGTTGACGTTGTCATAACTATCTTTATGTTCATAGCAGGTGCTAACTTCGCTTTGCACTATAAATTGTTGATGAAGAAAGACCTCACTGCCTGGTGGCGTGACGAGGAGTTCAGGTTTTACTTGTATATCGTTTTGGGGTCGATAGCAACCATTTCTTTCGTGTTGCTAAAAAACCAGATTTACAGCAGCCTTGCCCAAACAGCCAGATACGTTTCATTTCAAGTTGTGAGCGTCTTGACTACGACAGGATTTGTAACGGCAGATTTCGAACAGTGGCCCGCTTATGCCCAGCTTTTACTCTTAATTCTCATGCTCATCGGCGGTTGTGCAGGATCTACAGGTGGTGGCATGAAGGTGGTAAGGGTTATGGTTTTACTTAAACACGCAGGCATTGAGCTAAAAAAACTGATTCACCCACGCGCCCACTACTCAATGAAGCTTAACAAAAAAGTGGTGGAAAAGGACGTTATACTTTCTATAACCGCCTTCTTTTCACTTTACATGATTGTCTTTGTTGTCGCCTTTTTACTATTATCCCTAATGGGTCTTGATTTGATCTCCTCCATTGCTGCCGTAACGGCAACCTTGGGAAACGTAGGACCGGGACTTGGCGTCGTGGGCCCCATGGATAATTATTCTACCCTTGAAGCGCCGGTCAAATGGATTCTATCTTTTTGCATGCTCTTTGGCCGTTTAGAATTGTATCCCATGATGGCCTTGTTTTTACCCGATTCGTGGAGGAGCTAAAGGCGTAAATATTGATAAAATAGGCGGAAGGAAAATGGTTTTGACATGCCCTTTTCAACGTAAAATGATAGCACAAATGGCTGTAGGTGAATAAAAATGGTTGAACATGGAAACAGGAAGGTGGTACTTTTAGCAGATGCGGCGCTTTTTCTGACCGCAATGCTTTGGGGGTCTGGATTTGGAACAACCAATTGGCTGCTCAAGTTCATGTCGCCTCTGTGGCTTTTGTCCGTGAGGTTTCTTTTAAGCACAGGCCTTCTCGGTTTAATCTTCCGTTCAAGACTTTCTCTGCTTAGTCGAAAAGATGTCTTCTTGGGATGTTTACTTGGAAGCCTTCTGGCTTCAACTTTTGTGGCTCACATCTTTGGCCTTCTTTTTACCACGCCTGGTAAGCAATCCTTCATCGCAGGAAGCAACGTCGTAATGGTGCCCTTTCTTTACGCCCTTTTTTATAGGAAAATGCCCTCCTTAATCGCTACAGCTGGTGCCTTTCTAACCACTGCAGGGCTTCTGGTTATGGCATTTACGCCGGGCATGAGTTTTAATTTTGGCGACGCACTTTCCTTACTACTTGCTTTAGGGTGTGCTTTGCACGTTCTCTTCGTTGGGAATTTAAGCAGAAAGATGGACCCAATAGCACTCACTGTCGTGCAAATTGCCTCAGCGTGCATTATTTTAACAGCCCTGGCGGTTTTTATTGAGCCCGTGCCTTCCTTTAAAGCAGTGCCTGCAAAAGCATGGATGGGAATCTTGTACGTGGCTTTGTTCGTCACCGTCATTCCATTTCTCATCCAGACCGTTGCCCAGCGTTACAGCCCCGAGATTCACGCCGCCGTCTTACTTTCTTTGGAAAGCCCCTCAGGTTACGTATTTGCCTATTTAATAGGAGAAGAAATCGTTAACTTCCAAGTCATCCTTGGCGGGATGATAGTGTTCGCAGGGGTAGTGCTCACCGAGCTGGAAACATTTATCACAAAGAAATTTAACTATTTTTTCCATAACCATGCCTAAAGGCAATAATTCAATCATGTTTATCTTTAGAGATTCTTCCGAGTTTAAAAGCCAACTGACAATCATATGTAATGAACCTTAAATGGTGCTCCTGTCGGTCGGGAGCTTGGGCGTTATTCCTATAGCGAAGATTT
>NZ_CALETC010000062.1:0-11814 GCF_937920065.1 Acetomicrobium mobile | reverse complement strand
AGCCTCCATCAAAAGCGCATCTGTTTGGCACTGATGAATTTGGTCGCGATATTTTCAGCAGGGTGATTTATGGTTCCAGGGTATCCATAAAAGTTGGTTTTCTCGCGGTCGGCATTTCCTTGCTGACGGGTTTGTTCTTTGGGTCTATTGCCGGTTATTACGGTCGCCTTTTGGATAGCGTCATATGCGCATTGATCGACATAGCTTTGGCCTTTCCCATGACATTGCTGGCCATCGCTATTATAGCTGTCTTAGGCCCCGGGTTATTCAACGTATGTTTAGCAATAGCGCTTTCATCTTGGGGGTCATTTGCCCGCATTGCCCGAGGTCAGTTTCTTTCTTTAAAAAACCAAGAGTTCGTAGAAGCAGCCAGGATTCTTGGATACTCAGATGCACGGATTATATTTCGTCACATCTTGCCCAATTCATTGGCGCCCCTGGTTGTTCTAACGACGCTTGAAGTGCCGAAAGCTATAATCGTGGAGGCAACGCTGAGTTTTCTTGGACTAGGCATACAGCCTCCTTTGCCCAGCTGGGGCTCAATCATGAGTTCGGGTCGTTCCTTTCTGTTTCATGCGCCTTGGATAACCATATTTCCCGGGGTAATGATCATTTTAATAGTCATGGGTTTTAATCTGCTTGGGGATGCTTTGCGGGACTCCCTGGATCCAAGGCTTCGAGATTAGTGCTTCGTAATCGATGCTTTGGCCATTTTGCTCTCGAAATCGAGGGCCCTCTTAAAACTCATGTTTAAGACCAAAAGCGGTGCGAAATAAAGAAGATGTCGCAGTAAATTGAAATTCACGCTAAAAAGTCTTTTTAGAATAGAACCGTAGGAATAAAATTCCCTCCAAGCCCAGCCCATGCCCTTTTGCAATTCTTCGGGCGTCATTTGCGCGGGCATAAAAACAGCGTTGCCCATGTCATACTTCGACCAGTCTGCATTGATGATGCGGTCTTCGGAAGATAGCTTTTCGTACAACCTCGTTCCGGGCAAGGGGGTGAGTATGCTGAATTGTGCCAAGTCTAACTTTGATTCCAATGCGAAATCTAAGGTTCTTTTAAACACGTCCTTGTCATCGCTATCAAAACCGAAGATAAAAGCTCCCAACACGATAATGCCATGATCGTGTAAACGCTTTATTCCAACTTTAAATTCCTTGATGTCGTTTTGCACTTTGCCAATTTCTTGCATGCTTTCTTCAGAGATGGTTTCAAGGCCTATGAACAACCCCGCGCAGCCGCTTTTTTTCGCAGCTTTCAACAAGTCCGGGTCACGAATTATGTTGAATGAACTTTGCCCAACCCATCGTATTTTAAGAGGAATAAGGGCGTTGAATAATTCTTTGCTGTATTTTGGATTGCCCACGATATTGTCATCGATGAAAGCCACGAATTTACCTTCGAGGTGTTCTATTTCCCTGATGACGTCGGCAATGGGCCTGTGCCTGTAAGTTCTGCCGAAAAAATTGGACACGGAGCAAAAGGAGCAATTAAACGGGCAGCCTCTGCTCACTTGGAGGCTGTTAACAAAGTAATATGCTTCCTTTTTGTATAGATCCCTTCGAGGCTCGGGCAAATTGACCAAGCTCGGGAGTTTTTCGTTGAAATAAAATTGCTTTAAATCGCCATTCTTAAAGTCCTCTAAGAGCTTTTCCCATGCGCCTTCGGCTTCTCCGATGACCACGGCATCGCAATGTCTTATGGCTTCTTTGGGGAGAGCGGAAGGGTGCGGCCCGCCCAACACAACCTTTGCGCCACTTTTCCTGAACTTGTCTGCAATCTTGTATGCCCTAGGTGCGACTGAGGTCATGACTGTGATGCCCACCAGGTCAGGCACGTCGTCATAATTGATGGGTTCTACGTGTTCGTCTAAAATGGCGACTTCTATGTCTGGTTTTGTCAAAGCCGCGATCGTGCTCAAGGTAAGAGGTGGCATTTTAAGCGCCAGTTTTAGCCTTTTTTTGTAGTATTCGTCCTTTCCTGGCGATATCAATAAAACTTTCACTGTGAATGACCGCCTTTCATCAATTTTTTCGCCTTTTAGCACTTGGCGAGCATTATTTTAACTTATAGTCTGCATATACGATGAATTCCGTAATTTTGCGCTATTTCGATGGCTCTTTTGAATTCCATTCGCGTAATGGACCTTGAAAGCTCCGGATATCGAAAAGCTTTATGAAGCGGGCGGTACTGGTCCATTATGTTTACGAAGGTTTCGGTCGAAATTTCTGTGGCCAAAAACTCCATCACTTTTTCTGTCCCGGCAAGGTTGTTTGGAAGTACCAGGTGTCTCACTAAGAGCCCTTTAACGGCGATGCCCCTGTCGTCCGTCTTTAAATCTCCTACCTGTCTGTGCATTTCCCTGACTGCACTTTTTGCCAAAGAAAAGTAATTAGGAGCTGAAGAATAACGCATGCCCCTTTCGTCATCGCCGTACTTAATGTCCGGCATGTAGATGTCTATGATGCCTTCAAGGAGCTTTAGCGTGTCCACGGAGTCGTACCCGCCGGTGTTGTACACGATTGGAACCTTGAGGCCCTCTTCGAATGCATGCAAAAGAGCTTCCATGATTTGAGGAACGCAATGAGTAGGGGAGACCAAATTTATGTTGTGACAACCCATCCTTTGAAGCTCGAGCATCGTGTTTGCTAATTCTTTAGCGGAGACTTCCTTACCCCTGCCAAGTTGACTGATGTCGTAATTTTGGCAAAAGACACATGCCAAGTTGCAGTGGGTGAAAAATATCGTGCCCGAGCCAAATCTTCCTACCAGAACTTTTTCTTCTCCGAAGTGAGGTCCGAAGCTGCTAACGACGGCATTTCTTCCCGTCTTGCAAAAGCCCTTTTCGTCTTTAAGGCGATTTACGTGACACTTCCTTGGACACAGTTCGCAATTCGACGAAATTTCTAAGGCCTTTTCCAGGCGTTCTGATAGCTTTTTTAAGAATTCTTTATCCTGTTTCATGACGAGCACCTCAAATAAAAGGAGCTAAATTTACGCCCCCTTGTTTACTGTAGTCGGTCAAATTATAGTCTAAACTGAGGCGAGATAGTTTTCAATAAAACTTCGATACCTGCATTGCAAGTTTGCTGCTCGATCTTTGGCGCCTTTCGTCCTGCAAAAGGGCGTTGCCTTATTATTTTTCAAGAAAATAATGCTACTGGTATTATAACAGACGCATTGCACGAAAATTTGGAGTACCGAACTCCTAAAGAAGTTGGTCGTCATCGTTCAGCATCTGCTCATGTCGAAAATGAGCAGATGAGCGTAGTTTCACGCAAGGCTATTCGGCCCTTTGGCGAATACGGTGATCATCTTTTGCTAAAATGATATAGCAATATATGTTTGGCAATTAGCGAGTGCAGCTACAAAAAATCTAGGGCAGCAGCATTCCTATGTTGAAAATAGGCTTGTACTGTTATTTATCAAAAAAGTGGTGATTTTATGAATAAAACAAAGTTAATAATCATGTTTGTGGCATTAATATGCCTAGGAATGGGAGGGTTTTTCATGATGACAGGAGCAGGATACGGAAGTGAACCAGGGAAGCATGCCAATGGAAAAATAAAGCTACCTGAACCCAAATACGAGAGCGACACATCTGTTGAGAAAGCTTTGCTTGAACGAAGATCGGTTCGCAGATACAAAGATGAGCCGCTGACGCTTGGTGAGGTTTCGCAACTCCTTTGGGCTGCGCAGGGGATCACCGGTCAAAGATGGGGCTTTAAAACGGCACCTTCCGCAGGTGCACTTTATCCACTTGAATTGTACGTCTTGGTTGGCAATGTAGATGGCATCGCGAGAGGCGTATATAAGTATGTGCCCCGTGGGCATGAACTCTCTAAAGTCATAGACGAAGATTTACGAGACAGTTTGGCTGTCGCAGCTCTCGGGCAATCTTGCGTCAGGGACGGCGCAATTGCCTTGGTATTTACCGCAGTTTATGAAAGAACAACCGGAAAATACGGCGACAGGGGCATCAGATATGTGCATATGGAAGTCGGGCACGCTGCTGAAAATGTTTGTCTGCAAGCTGTTTCTTTAGGCCTTGGCACAGTGGTTGTTGGAGCCTTTAGGGATGAGGAAGTAAAAAAAGTTTTAAGCCTTCCAAAGGAAGAACGTCCGTTGTGTATAATGCCTATAGGAAGGATATAAGTATCTACGTTATGCGTCGTGTATCGTGTCGTTGCACAAAAGGTAATTAGTTAACGAGTATATTTGTCCCATCTCAAATTGCATGGAGCCGCGAGATATCATCATAGAAACTGAACGGAGGTCGTTATCGGCATGAGCGACGAGATTTTGCCGGAGAAAGAACTGCTTGACTTCATGGTGGCAAACGCCATTTACCCGATGTACAGCAAAAAAGGAAAGGTATATTTAAGATGTTCCAAAAAGGGGTTGCTTACCGAAGAAAGGGCGAATGACATCATTCGGCAGTTAAACATCAATACAGCTGATGAATGCGAAAAGTTAAGGGGAAAAATTAAAAGAATGGTAGCGGAGCGGAAATCGACACGGCCGATCAAAGAATGGGTGAAAGAAGAAAGGCCAAGGGAGATGCTCGTGCAGCTTGGGGCAGAAAATCTACCTTTGGCCAAACTTTTGGCGATAATTTTAAGGACCGGGAAAGACGGCATGAGCGCAGAAGAGCTCGCAAGGACTTTGCTCAACCGTTTTGGATCGCTTCGAGGGATAGATTCGGCACCCATATCAGAGATTTCCAAAATCGATGGAATTGGCCTTGCCAAGGCGGTGCAAATAAAGGCGGCCTTTGAGCTTGGCAAGAGACTTTTTAAGGAAAAGGCCGAGACGAAGAAAAAATTAAATAAGCCTGACGATGTGATAGGCTATGTTTCCGAATTTTATGCTCCCTATCTGAGGGATAAGCAAAAGGAAGTTTTTAGCGTCATTCTTTTGGATATTAAAAATAAGCCCATTGGAAATGTTGAGATAAGCAAGGGCAGCGTAAATGCTACCGTGGTCGATCCAAAGGAAATCGTAAAGGCTGCGTCCTTAAAATCTGCATCTTCCGTCATACTGGTTCACAATCATCCTTCGGGAGAAACGACGCCATCATCGGAAGATGTCGAGCTTACGAGCCGCATATCCTACGCCTGCGACCTTGTGGGCGTAAACGTGCTCGATCACATAATAGTAGGCAAAAATGCAGACGATTTTTACAGCTTTGCAACAGAGGGGTTGATATAAATTGACCGAGAAGAAAACTTGCAGAATTATTGGGTCTGGGCAGAATTGAGACCGTATAGCTGGACATCTTCAAGCTTATTTTATGGACTGATAGCTAGAGAAGCAACTATTTGTTTTTCCGTAGAGCATTAGAATAATATTAATAAATGAAATACTACAATGCTTAAATTCTCTTAGAGGAGTGATTGTTATGAAAAGAATAACAATATGTTTGATGACAGTTGTAGTATTTGTGTTGTCTGTCGTTGGATATGGATATGCTGCCGATGACAATGTATTATGTATATTGCGCAATATTGATTATCAGATAAGCGATGAAAAACAAATAGTTGAAAAGAACAAAGGGAATGTAACAATTACTATAGATGAATATGGCGACATAGTATTTATTACTCCAAATCAGCAGTATTGGACTGCTAACTGTTTTGCGCTGTTAGATATATTGCCATATTTTGATATATTCGAGGATGGTCAACTTAGATTACACGCAATAACAGATGAAAACGATCTTACATTTCAAGTCGGGATTAGTAAACATGAAGGTGTATGGTACCTAGGTATCTTCAATCAAGAAAGTGCTTTAATGTTACATCCAAATGATAAAAACATAGGAAAAATGAAGCAATTGAATAAAAAATTAAGAGATCTTTTTATAGAGGGATGCAATTAAGATAAACAATATAGTAAGATATATTCTAGCAACGTTATTTGGGCCCATACTGACAATCTGTTTAGTAAATATGGGCCCTTAATGGTAAATTTCGCTAATTAAGTCCAATTTCTCCTGTGAAAATGATAGATTATATATGATCAAGATACTTCAGCCAGTTCACGATCCGGTTGCAAGTTTTCTTCAATGCCCAAATTTGTCCTCAACCGATACAGGTTATTCTTGGGGCTTATATACTCAATGATATCCGCGGGTCTTAATGCTAGCCTGGCGAGTTGCGAACCACGCAAAATTGGGTTGGTCCTAGAGGTCATACTTTGTGAAGGAAGCTACCCTAGTTCTTCCTCCACCCAGCGAGGCTCATGGTGCACTTGGCGATTGGGAGTCTTGGTTAGAAAAGCTTAAGTTTTACTCTCATCTAACACTGGGTCAATTCAATGTAAATAAAATGTCTTTGACTTTCTTGAGCATCAATTGTGATTAGCTTGTTTTGATACTTTCTTCTGCGAAACTTTTTAATATATCTGCACTCGGGTGGTCAGCTAACGAAACTAGCTTGTTAGCCATAACAATTGGTACTAAAGAACTGTAATATAAATCACATTTCAAAGTAGAAATATTTTGCAATATGGTATCCATGTTAATGTAGTCATTTTTTTGTGGTTCTTCCTTCATTTCTGTGTTCGGAATAGAAGCAACGTAGATGTTTTCATATTGAGATTTAAAGATCAACTTGTGGCTATAATAGGTTGATCTTCCATATGGGCAGTGTTTATCTGCATGTCCTGGAATAATATATTTATATATATATTTATTTCCCAGCAATATAATTTGATTTTTTTCTAGCATGTTTGATATTTGATAGGCATGATCGACAAAAGGTCCACTTTTTTCTAGGCCTACTAGATAGATAGAATATTTAGAATTTAAATAATTAATAAGACTTCTCATTGGTTTATGAATATTTGCTGTTTGTCCAAAGAAAGCTAGTGGTCCATCCTTTATAAATAATGTTTCATTTAATAAAGCGGAACGTATTTGTAAAATCTGCTGTATAAGGTAAACAATTATTAATTGTTCTATCGCTGTTGATAAATAACCTAATATACCAGTGGCGCCAATATCGTTATCGATTACTTCGTGCAACCTAAAGACATCAGTTAAAAAGACTGTGCAATAGCAATGAGGGCAGCATATTGTATAGTCTGGTTTTATATTTTTTTCGGCAAAATCAAACCCTTTTCCACAACAGGGACACGAAGCTAGATGCCAAATAGTAGGCGATGATGGATCGTATTCATTGAAGAGCAACCACTTAAGTGCCTTAATTAAACCTTTATCTTCAGGATTTTGCATAAAAAAGTCATATACGCATCTTCTTACGGATGTATTTAAATCCCTTTCACCTTTTATGGTAATGTATTTGGTAGGTAAAACAAATTTTATTCTTTGTATATTTTGTAATTTTGCAAAATCTTCAGGATCAATAAATGGTTTTGTCTTAATATTTATTAAATCCTGCATTTTAAAGAACAAAGCGCCAAATTGGAAAAACGCAATAGTCGAAGATGGAAATTCCTTTTTAACAAAAACATTTGTATATCCACCATCAATTGCGATGATATTTTTAATAGGGTTATTTGTAATACTTTTTATAAATATCTTTTCGAAATCAACGTTTGCTATATTTTCTTGAAAAGGTGGGATATGACATTTAGATAAAAATTCCTTAACTTGGATATCATTGATAATGTTAATGTGAGCATTTTTGCTGGCCTTTTCATATGGCTTGTTTGAAAAATCATTCCCGTAACTCATATATAATTACCTCTATTCGTTTGCTAAAAATCTATCTATCTGTACGGGAACCACGAAGGAGTTGGAATATGTTTTCATTCGAATAAAACCTTTATCCGTACCTGGACTAAAACGTATCAATCCTTCGCAAAAATCGCCGAAATCGTAAAACTTTTTAATTTCTTTAAGTTCGTCTTCATTGTTCAAATGTGCTATGAACCAATTCTGTGTGTTCTTTAATATATTAGAGCTAATAGAACTTACTTCTTGAGTAGCATAAACCATGCCAAGGTTGAGCTTAGCTCCCTCTTTGGCAATTCTCGTATATATTTGACTCAAGTCTTTGTCTTCTTTTTTTGGAAAAAGGTTATGTGCCTCTTCAAAATAAAATTGAATAAAGTTATTTGGTCTATTATGTATAAAATGATCCATAGCATCACGAAATATACACTTACAAATCCTCTCGGAAAATGTTTGTTGAATTTTAGGATCACCCTGAGATAAATCTATAATAATAATTTCTCCTTCTCTCAACTTATTAACAATATCTTCTTCGAAAGCCGTATCATTTAATGAAGTGTGGTATGGTTTTAATGGGTTTAATTTTTTATAACCAGAAATATTGACGCTGCCAGTTAAGTTTCTTTTACGAGTTAAAAAAACCAGCAGGGTTCTTAAATCCTCATCCACCCAATCATGCCCTTTGCTATTCTTATATTCTTTAAAAAAATCATTATTATCACAATTTTCCGCAACCCAGGTAAACCACCTAATAGCCTCGTCAAAAGTGATACCATTAGCTGGGTTAATATCATTGATTTTGCTGTTTATTTCTTTATTTCCCTGGAACTTAATTTTATAGTTCTTTGGAGGCTCAAAACCAGCCCTATAAAGACAACACTTATAGGCAGCTATCTTTCTTTCCCATCTTGTATAATCTGAGCTTTCTCTTTCCTCAGGCTCCATCAAATCAACGGAAAGAAAACTTTTAACATAGTCTCCGCTCTCTCCCGCGAGAAAGTTGTTAATTAAATCAAAACCAGCTTCAATCTCGTTATAAAGGTTTACTTTTAAAACCTTAAAGTTAGCCTTTTCAAGCACACTATAACGCGTGGTAATGTCAGCATACTTCTCAAAAATTGCTGTTCCTTCATCTTGCAAATTGGCGTTTGCATATTCACCGTTTATGTCAAAAATTATTTGACCAACTTTATATTTTGGAAACCCAGAATCGTCAAATTGTTTTAAATTTTCCTCTATACTGCTGACTGTTACCTCCGAAACGTTCTTGGAACGCGAACGTTGTTCAGTTGTTGCTTGAATAATTTTTTTCACAGTATTTGATTTTCCAGTACGAGTCATACCAAAGAGAGCAGTCCTTTTCCCCAAAAAATCTTGCGGATTAACATATACTGAAACCTTTTCTTGTCCTTCTTGGAAACGCCTACTGGAGCTATATCGTACTTTACCGATAGGTATATTAGTTGAGTTCCCTACTACAGAATTTCTATCCCTAAAGTTTACAATAAACTCTAAAACCTCTCCGATGGGCTTATAAGCAACATAATGATGAGCGCTATAAAAATTTTCAACATCTGCGCCGAATTGAATTTGCCCTGAATTATTTTTAAAAAATGTCCCCAATATTCTGCATTCCAGACCAGAAAAACTGAACATATATCTTGTATAATCATCAAGTTGGCTATGTTTACCTGACGTCTTTAAATTATCTTTGTAAAACTCAACCATTGAAGCTATGACATCACTATCGGTTGGCAATTTAGTGGGGCAAATTGCCCTTAGCAAAAGACATTCATCTACTTCGTCATTCTCATTTTCATAAAAGGCTAAAATAAAGACGCCTTGCGGGAGTCCACCAACTTTTTGTTTCCATGCGTCTGCAATAAGTAGATATGCTTTTTCATAATCTAAATAATAAGGGCGTCCGATAAATAAATCACCTTTTTTAGCTTCAGTGAAAATATCAACTGAAGCCATTTTTAGGATCTCTTGGGTAATACTCATTACATATTTCCCCCCTTTTAATATTGGAGCATAGCGAGGGTTCTTCGAATCTTATCATTGATTGATACCCATAAATGGTATTGGCTTCTATGCTGACCCATTTTCTTTTGAGCCTTTCTGCACAGAAACCTGTAGTGTTACTACCACTAAAAGGATCCAGTACTAGATCTCCTTCGTCTGTAAGAAATTCTATAAAAAAACTTGCTAATTCTAGAGGCATTCGGGCAGGATGTGGTACGATGTCTCTTTCTTTGCATTTCCGCATAAAAAAGTCATTCGATTTTGTATTTGCAATTTTAAACATAGAATATGGCAATCTTACATTTTCATCTTCTTCTATAGGTTCAAGCTCCAGTACGTTGCGACATATACTGCCCTCATTGTCTTTCAAAAAACTTTTTTTACCTATAACATGGGACGAAGGTCGCTTCCCTGCATTATACTTTCCCTTTTTTAAAAGCTTTTTCATGCTCTTGCTATATGGTCTCAACACATTTCTATTATCTGCTTTAGGGTAATCGGATTTGGACATCCACCATATGTGAGTAAAACTATCTATTACACGAATACGTTCTATAGTTACCCATTGAGCAGGAGATGGCAACCTTGCTGGATTGTAACAAATAAACTCCTGACATAAACGTAAGTTTGCTTTTTCTATAAACCCAATTAACGATTTCATATGTAGAAGTGACTGTACTGGTCTGCCACTTTCCCAAGCATTGCCCATTTCCACTACAACAGAGCCATTTTCTGTCAGTATTTCAGCAAAAAGCGGAGCCAAATTTATAAACCAATTCAAATATTCATCCCCAACTTTATTGCCATATTGCTTTTTATTATTTAAAGGAAATGGTGGGGATGTTAAAATTAACTGCACTTTTCCTTTGA
The DNA here is from genome assembly GCF_937920065.1 of Acetomicrobium mobile. Taxonomy (NCBI): domain Bacteria; kingdom Thermotogati; phylum Synergistota; class Synergistia; order Synergistales; family Acetomicrobiaceae; genus Acetomicrobium; species Acetomicrobium mobile. The sequence continues at coordinate 1,217 of NZ_CALETC010000062.1, read as the reverse complement.
GGTTTAATTTTTTAATTTCCGATTCACATTCTCCTATGTAATATTCTCCATAATCAGTATTATACAGCAAGTTAGTCACAAAGCTTCACACCTTTTACGATATGAGAGTATCAAATAACAACAATAATTTTACTTATTATATTATTATATTCTTAGTCAGTCAATTACACGGCCTTCCTCAAAATTAATCTCTTCGAAACAACATTGTTTCTTCGCAATTGCCTAAGAGGACAACTACCTCAAAAATTCCTTTTGGGCAATGCTCAATTTCATTAAGGTAGTTTTTAGAGGACAGGAGTGTAGCAAAATAAATATACGCTATTAAGGCCAAATATACCACAATCAAGTACAATGCAAAGATCTAGTATAAGGTCACGAAGAGGGTAAAATTACCAGATGCTCGGTGAACTTTGCCGTCATACTATATATGAACGGACAATACTTCACGAGCCTTTTGGGAAATAACGGCAAAGTAATGGTTAAGGGGAGTACCGTTTCAGTAGTATTAGATCCACTAATTTAATTAAATGATTATCAAAGAGAGGTAGAAAGAGAGCATATGGTCAAGATGTAGCTGATGCTTTATAGAGAATGTGGCCCCTTGTGTAATTTGCATCCTCAAAGCATCTAGTTGCTTTCATAAGGTTTAACTGCAATCAAATATTTTCTCGTCCAGAGTTTAAGGACCTAAGGCAAGGGGCGAGGGATGCTCTCTCTAAAGCGTCTCCTTCCCATCGTTGTCAGCCTTCTTAAACCCTATGTGGATAGAGTAAAATTTAAAGGACGATACAAGGGTAATTCCTTAAGCAGCAATATAATATAAGAAAAATCAATAAAGATGGAGGCGTAATTTCAAAAGCCAAAGGAGCTGGGGTACGTGAAGGTAAATTCATTGCATCATTCCAGTGCTTTCGATAGGGGAAAGTTTATATATACTTTACAGCCCCGGAGATATCTACGTGCGGTAACATTGCCTCCCAACATCGTTTATCATTTTGTTGAAGAAGCGAAGCCAGTTGCATTATAACAATGTTGCATTATAACAATAATGAAAGTTTACAAAATCGTCGTATCCGATTTAACTCAGGCGACCTAATAAAAACAGGACTTCTTTCTTCGTCAAGCTGTAGTGTAATATATGGAAGTAAGGACCTGAGAGGGCGTATAATACAATCAAATTAGAAATAATTATAAAATTCTCAATTAGCATATAATTA
>NZ_CALETC010000061.1:0-2349 GCF_937920065.1 Acetomicrobium mobile | reverse complement strand
CGCTCCCATGTGCATAAGAAATGCGCCGTCACCGTCAATACAGACAATTTTCCTGCCCTTTAAAGCCAAATTTATGCCCAACGCTATGCTGGAAGCATGGCCCATCGAGCCTACAACCAGGAAGTCTTTTTCGTGACCCTCGCCGTTTCTTTCCCTTATTTCGTATATCTCCCTGGATGTCTTGCCGGTCGTTGAGACGACAATTTCACCTGAGTTTAAGTTTTTTAAGATATACTCCAAGACTTCCTCCCTAATTAACGTGCAGCTGCATGTGACCTTTTTCTTCATCTCGTATCTTTCAAAAGAATCGGCCCTTGCTATTAAGGCAAAGGGCGCGTTGTCTTTTTCTGCTTTCACCCTCGCTTTATTAATTTGAAATCGGACATGGTCTATCTCCTTGCTTAATATTTCGTAATCTATGCCCAGCGTCTCTAACATTTGTGTCGTTATCATGCCCTGCTTTATATGTTGAGGTTCGTCTTTTATTCCGGGCTCTCCTCTCCAACCTATTAGCAATATCATGGGGATGGAGTAAACATGTTTATCCGCTAAGGAGACCAGGGGATTTATGGCGTTTCCTATGCCTGAATTTTGCATGTAAACCAAGCCCGTCTTACCTGTAGCCAAATGATAACCTGCAGCTATGGCCACAGCATTTCCCTCGTTGGCTGCTATTATGTTTTTATCATCGCTCGTGTTGTCTGCTACATATGCACAAAAGCTTTTAAGCGATGAATCCGGAACTCCCACAAAGAATTCTATGCCTTCGGCCCTTAAAAGCTCGTATACCTCTTTAGGGTTTAACATTTATATTCCCTCGCTTGGTATCAGCGTAAGGATCTCTTTGATGCTGGCGCAGTACTTCTCGGCCTCTAAGCTTCTGCCGTTTTCAAGTATGGTCTCCGCCGTCTTTTTCATGGCAGGGTATGCACTTCTAAGTAAGTGATTGGCGTAAATTATTATCTTTGCTCCATAACTTGACAGCTCTTCTTCCGTTATGCTGTTGTAGGTAGTCGGAACTACAACCAGGGGAACTCTGAAATCCAACTTTTTATATTCTTCACAAAATTCAACTACTTCTTTCGGGCTTTCTTCTTTGCTGTGAATCATTATTCCATCTGCCCCTGCCTCAATGTATGTTATGGCCCTTCTTAGGGCATCTTCAATGCCGGCCTTCAATATCAAGCTTTCAATCCTAGCTATTATCATGAAATCCTTAGTGAGCAATGCCTTTTTTCCGGCGTTTATCTTTTCCGCAAAATTTTGCGGGTCATCCTGGACCTGTACTACCTCCGTCCCAAAGAGGGAATTTCTCTTCAATCCCATCTTGTCCTCGATGATGACCGCGGACACTCCAAGTCGCTCTAATGTCCTTACGTTATACACGAAGTGTTCTTTAAGTCCGCCCGTATCTCCGTCCAAGATTATCGGTTTTGTCGTCACTTCCATGATTTCGTTTATGGTGTTTATCCTTGATGTTAAATCCACCAGCTCTATGTCCGGCTTTCCCTTCATGGTCGAGTCACACAGACTGCTGACCCACATGGCATCGAACTCTCTGACTTGTCCGTCCTTTACCACTTTGGTGTTTTCTGCAATCAGGCCGGTTAGGCCGTTGCTCGCCTCGATCGCCCTTACAAAGGGCTTGAGCTCAATTAATTTTCTAAGCTGTTTTAATCTAACCTCCGGGGTAGTGCCGATCTTTTTAATCTTTTCGTCAAGCAAACTTCCCGATACGTCCTTTGTATACTCCACTTCTATGAGTTTTCCGTCCCATTTTTTTAACGTCTCTATCACTTTTTCCCTTATATGTTTTTGTATGCCCTCTCTCCAATCGTCGCCGTGGATGACGTAATCCGGCTTAATTTTCTCCAGGTTTTCCGTGTAGTCCAACGTCCTTTGAGGTATTACCCGGCTTACCCCCTTTATGTTTTCCACTATCCTTTTCCTTTGTTCAAAGTTTAGCAGGGGGATCCTCTTATAGCTTGCAATCGCCTCGTCTGTCAGCAAACCAACTATGACTTCTCCGTACTTGGTTGCCTCTGTGATTATGTTTATATGTCCATGGTGCAGTATATCTCCCGTCATGCACAAATACACTTTTTTCATTCTATCCTTCCCTCCTAAAAACGCTACAATACAAGACATTAGAGATGGGACTTCATACAAATTCATTTAATGTTTTCAAGGAAATCGATTATTCGTTGACAGGATACCTCAGTCTCAAATATTTCGCTGCGTACAGATCGAATTTCCGGCAAATATTTCTTGATATAATCAGGATCTTCTAGAAATTGATCTATCTCTGATTTTAGTTCGCATATATTATATACTTTCTTGCCCGGGTTA
>NZ_CALETC010000060.1:0-2111 GCF_937920065.1 Acetomicrobium mobile | reverse complement strand
CCTATTACGTAGTCATGTTTCTTTAGAGGCTTTGCCACCATTATGTTTTTATCTACGCTACTTCGTCCTACTAACTTTAGGCTCGACCTTTCTTCTTTACATAGGCCCTCCATGTAGTTGCCCAGCGCTTCGGGTCATCTAAAGCCGTTTCATCGGCTAGCTTGTGGGACGCACATTTGTGGGGAGCATTTTTTACAATTTCCGGATCAGAATAGGCTTCATCGCGAATATGTTTTAAAACTGCCACGTATTCGTCCAAATCCTCCTTGCCATAGCTCTCACAGGGTTCTAATGTCATAGGTTCCGGAACTACCCAGGGATGATGGCTCGTCCAGTAATGCTGCAATCCGAAATCTCCCACTCGCCTCAAGATATCCGTCGTACTTACGCCCGTGGCCTCCAGCAATTTCTGCCAACAGTAACGAGCCTCTTCAAGGCGCCTCCTGCCGGGTGCGTAAGGTACTTCTATTTCGGGGATCTGTTCCTGCAGTTTCTTTTGTAGATAGTTATGGTTTATCGTGGATATCTCAGATACCTCTTTAAGATATTCCTGTCCTATGGTCATTACCCATGCGTAAGTACGCACAAGGACGCCTGCAGGTCCCTGGAATTGTCTTACTTTGCCTACGCTGTGGGGTCTATCGAAGTCGAGGTAATATTTGGTGCCATCGTATTCAACGGTTGGTATGGGTAAATATTTTGCTAAGTGATCCCTTACGCCCAGCGCACCAAGTCCCGGCCCTGAGCATCCGTGAGGCGTACCGAAGGTTTTGTGGATGTTGAAGTGGCACATATCAAATCCGGCCTCTCGCGCCCTAGCGATACCCAAGAGTACGTTTGCGTTGGCCTGATCGTAAAAACATAACCCCCCCGCGTCATGCACTATCTTCACAAATTGGTCGATCTCCGTGTTGTATATTCCGGTATCCTCCGGGTTTGTTATGAACATGCCGGCGGTGTTTTCCGATACGGCAGCTTTTACCGCCTCAACCGATGGATAGCCGTTTTCGCTGGGGGGCAGTATTATCAGCCTAAAGCCAGCAGTGGCAGGAGCTGCGTGATCACAGGGGTGAGTGAAAGCAGAACTTATGATTTCCCTGCGCTTATCCAGTTCGCCGCGATCGCGATGATACGCCCTCATGATGCTCGCAGCTGTATAAACGGCATGTGCTCCTCCCTGGGGATGCAAACTGAACTTGTCCATCCCCGAGATTTCCTTCAATATCTCCTCAAATTTGTAGTATATTTCAAGTATTCCCTGGGCGGTATCCACATCTTGCCACGGATGAAGTGAGGCTATGCCGGGATGCGCCGCCAATTCTTCGTTGATCCTGGGGTTATATTTCATCGTGCACGTGCCTTGGCTTATGTCGTTACAAAGGTTTCCACCTAAAGTCTCTTGGGCGAGGTGAATGTAGTGAGCTAAAACCCTTTTTTGGTCGAGCTCCGGCAATGCCGGGGGCTCTTTTCGAAGCATTTCCTCTGGTACCAAGCCTTTCGGATCGCCTGCTGCTTCTTTGATTTCTTCTTCTGGAGCCGGAGGGATGAGGCCTCTACGTCCCGGAACGGAAAGCTCGAATATTATCGGCTCGTCCCAATGAGCTTGATGAAATTTTCTTAACCTTACATTCGTCATGATCTATCCCCTCCCTCAATTACTTTCCCAAGACAGAAGCCAGGGCTTCGGTTAATTCATCGATGTCTTTTTTGCTGTGAACCTCCGTAATGCAGAACAAAGCGCTTTGTCCGAGCTCTGGGAAGTCCTTAGATAGGTCCTTTCCGCCAAATATTTTGTGATCTAGCAACGCCTTGTTGATATCTGCGACCGTCTTTCCTGTATCATCGAAATTCACCGTAAATTCCTTGAAATGGTATGAATTAAAGTAAGGAGCCTTGATTCCCTTAACAGATGACAGTTTTCTGACAGCATATACAGCTCGCTGCAGCAAGCCTTCGCCCAACTCCTTCATTCCCTGCGGACCCATCAAAGCCATGTATACGCCCGCCACGATGCCGTGAAGTTGAGCCATCGTTCCCAAGAAATCTTTGGCCTTATCACGAGATGCGTAAGACGTCCTCTCGTATAAGACCTCTCCAAAGCCATACTCGCC
>NZ_CALETC010000059.1:0-10372 GCF_937920065.1 Acetomicrobium mobile | reverse complement strand
AACTGTAATGCTTCCTTGGACAAAGGTTGCAGTTAAGACGAAAAAAATGATCAATTGAAAGACGACATCTACTAAAGAGGTCAATTCAATTTCTGGAGAAGTCCTTCTTTTTGATCTCATCGAAGGGAGCGTTCCTCCTTAGAGGCCCTGTTTAAGGCTTTGATTAGCATATCCGCACTTTCAAGAACTCTAGGTCCAGGATGAAGGAGCACTTCTGCTTCGAAGGAGACAATTCCTCCATTTTTTGCCTTAATTGGCAGGTCCCCCATTATGCTTATGAAATCCCTTGCCGTGATGGACATGCCCTTACTTGCTTGCACCAAAAATATCACATCAGGATTGAAGGACAGCAATTCTTCCTTACTCATCACGGGAAAGGAAAACCTCTTGCTTCCTGCTGTATTTGTAATGCCCAATGATTCCATGATATCGCTGATGTAACTCCACCCCCCGGCAACTATTAAAGGGTCATGCCATACCACCACTAGCATCGACACGGGTTTTTTATGATTTTTTGACGCTAGAAGCTTTCTTTCCTCTAGTCCTTTTTCAATTTCTTCCCATACTTCCGTTGCTTTCATTGTCTTGTCAATTTTAGCTGCTATCGTAAAGAAGGCTTCCCTTACGTCATTCAACCTGTGGTGCAGCGTCAATTCTAAAGTGTCAATGTTAAAGGTCCGGAGGCGTTTTAACAGGTCGTGATGGAAAATCTTTTCGCCTATGACAAGATCGGGTTTTAAGTTAAGTATTTTTTCGAGCGAAGGGTTTATGTTGCCGCCGACACTTTGTATTTTTGATACTTCAGGAGGAAAGGTATCATAATCCGTTACTCCCACTACGAAATCAATGGAATCCAAAAAATATAATGACTCAGTGATGCTTGGTGCTAGCGAAACAATTCTTTCGTACTTTTGGTCTGCCGTTGCTGAAGGTATAAAAACCCAGCTTAAGATCGCCCACAAAAGATAGGCCAAACACACCTGTTTCTTAAAATTACTCATGCTCCATTTTTCCTCGTAATAACTTTTCCCTCAAGATAAAATCGGTTCCTCTCCAAAGGGATTCCTCCGCAGCGTCGATTTTCGATGAAAACCATGAATAACATAATACAGCAGGTATTGCGACGGACAATCCGGCGACGGTGGTTAGCAAAGCCTCCCAAATGCCCGAGGCAAGCAGGGCCATATTAGCAGCTCCTTCGGACTCAGCAACAGCTCGAAAGACATTGACAATCCCCAAAACGGTGCCCAGAAGTCCCAGTAAAGGTTCAACACGGGCAATCGTGGAAAGAAGGGTTAGTCCCTTTTCCCACCTGTAAATTTCGTGTCGGACCTCTTGTTCCAATAACATTTTTAGCGCTTCGGATGGCGCCTGCCAATGGTCTACTGCTGCACGAAACAGGCGATGTAGTGAAGTTTCTTTTTCGCGAACTAAGGAAGACGCTCCTTCAGCATCTCCTTTGTATAGCAATTCACCCAATTTGTGCTCCAGTGGTTCCGGGTTTGTCCACGACTTCGTGTAAAACCAAAAGCGTTCAATGACAACTGCCAGTCCGATTATGGAAACCAACAATATTGCATACATACACGGACCGCCCATTTCCATCAAGCGCATGAAACTCAAAGATTATCACCCCTGCGTTTTATATCATAGAAAAGAATAGCATTATATGTTCGATCTGCCAATGTTTTTCTGAAACCAGCCAGCCTTGCTAAAAGCGAGGAGGAGTGCAAACCCGAGGAAAGAGCCAGGAACGCTACTTAAAAGAAAGGCAGACATTATTAACCACAGAGCTGTCTCCTTGCCGATTGTCGGCGCCAAGATATAAACGCTTATAATAGCTCCTATTATTCCCGTGCCCAGAGGTTCCGTTAAGGCGGCATAATATCTCTTGTTTTTAAGGAGTCTAGCTGTGATGCCCACAACTAAAGCTCCTGGTATGCTACCTGGAAAGGCAAATAATGTTCCGGTACCTAAAGCATTTCTAATTATACTCGCAGTTAAAGCTGCACCTGCTGCCCACCACGGTCCAAGCAATACCCCTGATATTGCATTAATCGCATGTTGAAAGGGAAAGCAGCGAGTCGGACCCACGGGAATGCTGAATCCCGATAGAAGGACTGCCATTGCAGCAAAAAGAGCCGCTAAGATAAGGTTTTTCAACGTGGCCTTCATAACTTTTATGTGCCTCCTTTGTCTTAACTTTTGGGTTTTTAGTCCTTCCATAAAAGCTGTTTTGCGTCAACCTGATGCTCTATCAGCCCCACTTGAAGCGCAAAGTCTGCGAAGGCTTGCCATCGTTCAGCCTCGAGGTTTTGGTTTTCGGCGTAAAAAGGCAAAGTCTTTTCGAAAGCGCGTTTTTCAAGTTTTTTGTCCGATTCGGGTACGGCCTTGAAGTAATGGTCGAGAGCTTCTTCGGGAGTATCCTTACTTATTTCTATGGCCTTAGACAAAGCTCTTCTGAAGGAGGAGATTGTCTTCTTGTTTTCTTTGGCAAATTTTGGATTAGCAATTACTACAAGTTCATCGTAATCGGGAAATCCATATTCTTCCAGTGCAAAGTAACCAGGCGCATATCCTTCAAGCTCTAGTTCCACTACTTCATAATTTCTAAAACCACCCATTACGGAATCGACCCTTTTCGATACCAAAGAGGGTATGATCGCAAATTCTATATGTATTAGTGTGTAATCTTTAATTTCGTTTAGTTCACAAAAAGCCCTGGCCAGCACGTCTTCCATCCCAGCGACGGTATAGCCCATTAACTTTCCATTCAGGTCCTGGGGTTTTTCTATACCACGATCTTTGATGTACAAAACAGTGGATAGAGGATGGCCTATAAGCCTGCCTATGACTAATACTGGAACACCCTCCGATGCTGCAACTAAAGCTTGTGGCTCGTAACTGATTCCTAATTCCGCTCTGCCCGCTGCAACCAGTTTCAGCGCATCAGCGCTTTCTGAGGGTGACGTTATGTTTATCTTTAGACCTTCCTCTGCGAAAAACCCCTTTTCTTGTGCTACATAAAGCGGCAAGTGGTCAACGTTTGGAAACCAATCCAATACTAACGTCAAATTCTCTCCTCTTGCCGGAACCGTAAAAAGAAGAAAAATCAACACTGCCAAACCTATGCGTTTCACTCTAAAATCGCCTCCTGTTTAAATATCGTTTAATTAGCTAACCTAACATTTAATAACGATAAATTAATTCTTTGTATCGTTCAGCCAAAATAAAAAATGTTTTTCCAGTTTGCCTACTAGCAACCACATCCCCATACCCATAGCGCTTAGCCAGACCAGGGCTGCAAAGAGCATGTCAGTTCTCAATCTGGCGTTCATTTGAATCATCAAGTATCCTAAGCCCTTTTGAGCACCCACCCACTCCCCAAGTACGGCTCCAATGGTAGCGACAGCGACGGCCATCTTAAGCCCGGCAAAAAATGAGGGCAGGGCGGCTGGCCAATAAAGAAAGCGCATCTTTTTCCAAAAAGATGCATCGAGGAGGTCAAAAAGCACCTCATAATCCGGATCAACTTGTTTAAAACCAGAGTGCAGCGAAACGGTCAAAGGGAAAAATATTACTATAGTTGCCATGATGATCTTGCTCAAAAGTCCATACCCGAACCACACGACAAGCAAGGGGGCTAAAGCGAAGATTGGTATGGCCTGCGATATGACGAGAAAAGGTGTTATTGCGGCATCAACGCTTGGAAAGCTGAACATGACTATTGCAAGAGGTATAGATATGGCAAGGCTGATCATTAAACCGAGTAAAATCTCGACTGCAGTAACCAGCGTGTTTTCTAAAAGCAGAGGTGCTTGAGAAAAACACGTATATATAATAAGACTTGGAGCAGGAAGTATGAATTTAGGAATGTGTAAAAGGTTTACCAAAATTTCCCATATCAAGAGGATAAAAATTAATACCGAAAAGGATGTTCGACTATGCATTGATGAGCTCTCCTTTTAGCGTAAAAAATATGTTTTCTGCCATCTCCGCTAGCTCGAAGTCCAAATGATACCTGGGCTTTGGTAAATTGCTCAAGTCAATCTCCTTTATTATGCGCATAGGCAGGTGTGAAAGTAAAAATATCTTATCCGCGAGCATTAAAGCTTCCATGATGTCATGGGTGATCATCAATACGGTTTTATCGAATTCCAATTGGATGCGCAAAATTTCCTTTTGAAGCGATTGACGCGTGAGTGCGTCAAGAGCTGAAAGAGGTTCGTCTAGCAAGAATATTTCTCTGTCAAAAAGCAATGTGCGGACCAAAGCGGCTCTTTGGCGCATGCCTCCAGATATTTGATAGGGTAAGTAATGCTCAAATCCTGATAAGCCAAATCGGGATAAAAGACGTTTTGCCTCAGATTCTCCGGTTTTTGTATCTCTCTTTAAAGTTTTTATCGGGATTAAAACGTTGTCTAAAATGTCGAACCATGGAAGCAGCAAATCCTTTTGGAGCATCATTGCGGTATTTTCTTTCAAGTTTAGTAGCTTTAGGCCCTCCCACTCTATGTGACCGCTGTCAGAGGACTCTATCCCGGCAATGACGCGAAATAAAGTGCTTTTACCGCATCCAGAAGGTCCTAAGAAGGCGGCAAAACTTCCCTTTTCTACCATGAAGCTTATATTTGTAAATACAGCGAGATCTGAGTAAATTTTACTGATGTCGCAAACCCTTAACAAATTAAAGCCGACCTCCTTGTTTAAGGATCAGTCGGCATATTGGGGAAGGAATTATTTTTTGAAGGCCTGAAAACCTACACCTTCCCTACGCCGGCATGACCCGGATCAGGTTCTAAGGGTCGAAGCTTTTTTAGCTTCCTCTCAGTCGGTAAACCGACTCCCCCAGGACACATATACAATTTTAACACAAAATTTCATCGCTTGCTATGTAAACTTCTTTATGTTTATGCTTTAAGCTAGCTCATCTCGGTGGATCACATTCTTGAGTGAGTACGTATATCATTGACGGCTTTATGCTAAATGAAACATTTTGCCCTTCATGCAGGTTTAAAGTGGAATAAGAATCTTTGGGATGTTCTGTGTGCCATTCTATTCCGGCACTATGAATGTAAAGTCGTACTAAGTGGTTCATCTCGATCCTTTCTATTATCTTTCCCTCCATGACGTTGGGCCTTAATTCCGGGTCAACGGGAAGGTCTGGGTAAAGCAATTTGACGTGATCGGGAGGTATAAAGACGGTGACCTTTCCTTTTGCCGGGCCTGTGGGTTGTAATAGTTTTAGTTTTCCCCCAGGCCAACTGAGCCAATGGTTTCCTTCCTCCGTTATGATTTCGCCCTGTACCAGAGTTCCCCAACCCAAGGAATGCCAAACATTTTCCTGGCTTTGGGGGTCCCAAAGTTTGTTTGCATCAATAGCGGCAGTTATAGATCCGTCGCGAATTAAAAAAACCTTGGTTGCCAGCGAGCACACGTCTTCTACGTCATGAGTAACATACAAAATCGGGATCCTTATTTCAAGAAATAAGTTTTTTAACTCCCTCCTTAATGCCCGACGCATTGGTCCCTCCAGTGCGCTAAAAGGCTCATCAAGTAGCAAAAGATCGGGCTTGGGTGCAAGCGCTCGAGCTAGAGCAACGCGTTGCTTTTGACCACCTGACAGCTGATGAGGCATTCTCTCGTAAAGTCCTTCCAGCCTCATCTTGTCAAGCCACTTCTGGGCAAGCCGCCACTTATTTGGTCCCTTTAATCCGTATGCAACATTCTCTATCGCAGACAAGTGAGGAAATAGGGCCAATTCCTGAAAGACTAACCCAATCTTCCTTGCAGCCGGCTTTAGAAATGTAGAAGAAGCGGAGTCGTACAAGATACGCCCTCTAAGGTTGATTTTACCTCGGTCAGGCTTGACGAGGCCAGCTAAAACATTCAAGGTTTGACTTTTCCCTGCGCCGCTGGGGCCAAAAAGCACACCTATTTCCTCTCCCAGATGGAGCGAAACATCTAAATGAAAGTTTCCAAGCATTTTAGAGAAATTTGCCTCAAGACAATCCTGCATGCTTTCCCTCCAGCTTTTTAACGATTGATAGACTGGCTATTCCAAGAATAGTCAATAAAAGGGCCGCTAAGTTCGCCTCAAAAAACTTCATGGACTCAACTCTGCTGTAAATATAAAGCGGCAACGTCTGAGTTCTTTCGGGTATGTTTCCCGCTATCATAAGCGTAACACCGAAATCTCCAAGGGCCCTCATGGAAGCCAGGGCAAGGCCGGCCATCAAGGATGACCTTGCCAAAGGAAAGGTGACCCTACAAAACACTCTAAGTTCATTGTCTCCTAAGGTGCGGGCGGCCTGTTCGAGCTTCTCATCTACAGAGCAAAAGCCCGACTTTGCAGCTTGTATCATTATTGGCAAAGAGGGAAAAAGAGGCGCTAAAGCGGCTGCCGGAAAAGAAAAAAGGATCCTGGATTCCCTTATAAAAGGAATATGAGACAATGTCATAAGGAGGTACAATCCTAAAACGGAAGGCGGAAGGACGATTGGCAACACTACTAGAGTATCGACCAATGTCCTGCCTTTGAATTGCTTTTTAGCCAATGTCCAACCTATTAAAGTACCCATGAAAAAAAGTATAGGAACATCTATGATCAGCACCTTTAGGCTTACAATAAAAGATGGCGTCATCTTTATCGCACCGGCTCAAAACCCCATTTAATCCAAATGTCATAACTAGCTTCGGACCTGATGTAATGCCAGAAGGCCTCGATATTTTTGGTAGCCTTGCCCTTTACAAGTCCGCCACTATTTTCTAGTGGATCCACCGGTAAGATAACGTAACTTCCTTCATTTAGTTTTTTTGCCACAGATAGCGAAAACATCCCGATATCGGCCCCACCTGTTTTAGCTGCCAATGCGGCTTGTTCTACATTGCCCATTATCACTAACCGGTTTTCTTTTAAAAGCTCGTCGTAAATTCCCATTGTTTTTAAATATTCCGCAGCGGCTTTGCCAAAGGGAGCTGCTTCCGGATCTGCAATGGCTATGCGAACGTCCTTTCTTTCTATCGTTTCCAAAGTGATGGTTTCTTCTTTTAGCCACCATGCCACGACTGGGGACGTTGCCATTGGGGACACCTCATAAAGCAATTCCTCACTTTCAAGTTTTTTGGTCCATTCGGGACTTGCCGATAAAAATAACCCAAAAGGTGCTCCAGCTATTATCTGGGATGCTAGTTTGCCCGATGCTCCGGAAACGATTTTGGGTGGGGTTCCTAGACCATGGTTTTCAAATTGGGTAGCCAATTCGTTTATGCATTCGTGCATGCTCGCAGCAACAGCTACCACATCATCCGTTGGGGCGGCGAGGACAAAAGAGGGAGACAAAAATGATACTATCACGACCATAACCGCTAAACCCTTACTTAACCGGGATAACATAAAAATGACGCCTCCTTTAATTTATTTAGATGCTTTAAGTGATGCAATTTCGTGGGTCTTGATGTCGGCATCTAAAATTAAATATAAGCTACAGAAAGAGGAAATGCAACTATGTTGCAAATAATTAATTTCGTCCCGGTCATCCTTGCCAAATTGATTACCATTCTGATGTGTAATCGTCAAAGTAGCCCTGCACATGCACAATGGGAGTGCCTTTGTCTCCGCTTCCGCTTACAAGGTCGCATAAACTTCCTATAAGGTTGGTGTACATGCGTGGGGTGGTACCTAATGTTTCAGTGGCATCCAAATTTGAAGCTTTTTTCTTTAGGATGCGGTCCTTGATCACCTCATCGATACTACCTTCTTGCGCCTCAAGTTCTTTGTCGACGACGTATTTTAATTTGATCTCGCGGGGTGTCCCGATCAAGCCTTTGGTAAAACCGGGTGAGACCACTGGATCTGCAAATTCCCAAATTCCAGTCTTTGGATCTTTGAAGGCGCCGTCCCCGTACACCATGACTTCCACCTCAACTTGACAGGTATCTTTGATTAGGGACTGTATTTTCTCGCATATTTCTTGGCTGTTGCGGGGAAAAAGTTTCAACCTGTCTTCCGATGCCGTATTGGATCCCAGCAAGCCGTATTCGGAGTTATAACCACTGCCATTCACAGGTTCGGTGAGCAGGTCGTCCAAGCCGAGCACCACGGAAGCCCCAGCCTGTTTTGCGATCTTTTTTGTCCAATCCCTTTCATGAATGTTGGCTACCAGAATTTCCTTTGCGTATTTTAAGGCGATTTTCGGATCGTTTGAAAAATATATGTGCATTTTACCCTCAGGCGCAACGCTTTTATATAGATCGACGTAATCAACGTTTGTGAATGGATGTCTTAGCGAAAGTCCTTTTATGGACCTATAATCTTTTTCTTCGAGCGTGTCAACGTAAGGGTTTATGCCCTTTTCGTACATTACCTCTCTGTTCATTAGTGGGTTGCCAACCTCGTCGTTAGGATAGTTTAGAAAAAGATGAACGGTTTTGCCTGTCGCAATGATGCCTTTAAGGATTAAAAAAAACCTATTTCGGCTTAAGATCGGAAAAAGGACCGCGATTTCATCTGCCTTCATTTTTCGGGATAAATCATTAGCTACGTCGTGTATTGTTGCATAGTTGCCCTGAGCTCTGGCGACAAGCGATTCAGTGATCCCTATTACGTCTTTGTATCGCAAAGAAAAACCTTCTTCTTTGCATGCTCTTTTGATGGAGTCTACGACCACCGAAACTATGTCATCGCCTGTCTTTATCAAAGGTGCCCTGATGCCTCGCGCTACTGTGCCGACCCTTCGCGCCATGGCAATCACTTCCTTTCGATTCGATCGATGTCTGAACCCTTCATGACCGATGGATAATATAGCATAATTCGTTGTTTTTTATTTAATTAAGCCCAATATTTCTGAAGTTGCTACGAAAGCCCAGATATCTCCTGAGAGGAAGAATGTAAAAAATACTGATATGATATGTCAAGTCCTTTATGATAATTTATATTAGCGTTGTTGCTATTCATGATTTGTTAAAAAATTTTTATAATGTTCTTTCGAGCTTAAAGGGTATCTAAGGCGGTGATTTATGGTTCATGACTAAAGATCTGATATGGTTTGGCATACAATATCTTAGCGTTCAATCGCGCATGTTGCCTCATTCTGCTGCTTTGTCCCTGGGTGGAACTTTAGGGCGTATCGTGTGTGCGTTAAGTAAAAAGAGGGTCTCAAAAGCTGTCCGCAGATGTTCAAAGATCTTGGGTTGCAATTTAGCGGTAGCAAGAGATATTGTCACTAAATCTTACATCAATTTGGGTCGCAGTGTCGTGGAATTTCTCAGCCTGCCTAAATTAAGTAGCAGAATTGACGAAATAGTTACTGCACATGGCATAGAAAATCTCAATGATGCCCTTGCATGCGGCAGAGGGGTGATATTGCTTACAGCTCACCTCGGTAATTGGGAGCTGGCGGCGGCCTACTTGGGTATTAAAAGATATCCTATAAAGGCGATAGGCGCGGAACAAAGGGATCCCCGCATTACTGACTTAATTTCTGATCTTAGAGCTTCATGCGGTGTCGAAACCATTGGGAAGGGCTTTGATTTAAGGAGTGCCATTCGTTGTCTTCAGGAGGGAAATATCTTGGGGGTGTTGCTAGACCAAGACGCGCGTGACAAAGGAATAATCGCTCCTTTCTTGGGGCATCCGGCGAGTACGCCCTACGGGCCTATAAAGATGGTACAAAAGAGGCGGTCCCCCATCGTCCCACTGTTCATAATTCGCAGAAAGGATGGCGTCCGGCATGATTTATACTTTTTGCCTACTTTGGAAGAAACCGTCGAGGATTTTTACGATAAGCCTATTGAAGAAAACGTGCGCATATGCAATGATATCTTGTCTGACTGGATTTTGCGACATCCTGAACAGTGGCTGTGGCTATATCCCAGATGGGCATCTACGTTAGGTGATAGGTAATGTATCTAGGTTTGGACCCTGGCAGAGATAAGGTTGGTTTTGCCTTCGTAAATGAAGAGGGCGTACTCCTTTGTTCTGGCATATTTCAGGCGGAATCTTTTGAAGCATTCTTATCGGCTTTGATAGGGGAAAATTGGGATTACATAGGATCATACAAACTCGAGGGCAGTATTTCTGCACTTTTCGGCCAAAAACTTGAGGTTGTATTGCTTGGTGGAGGGACTACGTTTAAGGATTTCGAACAGGTATTGCAGAGAAATGGAATTAGGTACGAAATTGTGGACGAGTCTTTCACAACGCTCAAGGCGAGGAAGGCCTACTTCCAGATTCACCCTCCAAAGGGGTTACGTAGATGCATACCGTCGTCTCTTTTGATTCCAAAACGAGATGTAGACGATTTGGCGGCTTGGGAGCTTGTCAAAAAATGGTTGCAGAATAAAGATATCCACGGGGGCGTATCATATGGAT
>NZ_CALETC010000058.1:0-5138 GCF_937920065.1 Acetomicrobium mobile | reverse complement strand
CGACAAAGAAGAAATACTTTCGGTCATAAAGATGATCGTGCCGACGTTCAGGTTGAAGCAGACGGTTGAGGTGTGACCAGGGCTTAATTTGAAACTATCAGCACATATGTTGATAATTTGGGAAGCAGAGCTTCTACCTTCCATGAAGAACTGGGGGATATAGATATGTTATTGGATTCTATTTGGTACACGATATTTGTTTGATGGTAGACACCAAACTTCGCAACCCAAAGCCATAGTTTGCGAAGGTAGAATTCAAGGAAATGAAACGGGCCAATTTTTTTCAGCTATCTTGTGCCTTATATCCTCACAATGATCATACTTAGTGCTATTATTATGACACTAAATTGAAATTGAATTACGAAGGGGGGAAATTTTATGAAATTATCATGGAAGGTTTTTATTTTTGTAAGTGTTTTCCTGTTCCTTGTTTCAAGCGTCATATGTTCTCCCGCAATGGCAAAGGCTCCTTCGGAATACAAGATGGTGCTCATACTTCCGGGACCCGTTAATGATCAAAGCTGGAACGCGACGAACTATGCAGGATTGTTGGCCGCCAACCAAGAACTTAAGACGAAGATCGAATATGTCGAAAACGTCCAAGCAAGCGATTATGAATCCACTTTTAGAAACTATGCCGAGAGGGGATATGACCTCATCATGGCAGCGGGCACCCAATTTGACGCCGCCGCGCAAAGGGTAGCCTCCCAATACCCAAAATCGACCTTTTGCGTGATCAACGGCATGGTCGCCGCAGAACCCAATTTGTGTCCGGTCCTTCCCAGAGAATACGAGGCCAGCTTCTTGGCTGGCATCATCGCTGGCAAGACGACCAAATCCAATAAGATCGGATTGGTAGGCGGTTTCCCCAATAAGCTTATGATCAGGTTGTTGAATACTTATGAATTTGGAGCCAGGATCGGCAGCCCCGAGGTGAAAGCATTGCGCGCCTATGCGAATTCGTGGAGCGACGTCGCCCTTGGCAAGCAGATGGCAAGTTCCATGATAGATCAGGGCGCAGACATCTTGTTTTTCTACGCTAACCAAGTCGGCTTAGGCGCTATTCAGGCCGCCAAAGAAAAGGGAGCCAAATTTATCGGATTTGCCAGCGACCAAAACAGCGTTGCCCCCGGGACGGTCATAGCAAGCGTATTTTTTGATTTTAAAACGATGTATGTATGGTTGGTCGGAAAATATTTAAACGGAGATCTTAAACCGATCGTCAATGAAGCAGGCATTAATGAAGGGATCGTACAAGTTTCTTACACGGACGCGGTTAAACCGGAAGTGAGGGACCTTGTCTCGCAGGCGGAGCAAGCAATAAAGGAAAACCAGCTTTTGAAGTTCCTTTCCCAATTCCCCGAACCCTTAGAATAAGCAAGTTAAGTATAATAATAAGGGGGAGAAGCTCTCTCCCCCTACTTAATTTTTATTGATGGTGATTTACATGTTATCAGATGACAAAGATATCATTGTGGAACTTTCTGGAATTACAAAATACTTTCCTGGAGTGTTGGCTCTAGATAAGGTAGACCTTAACGTGAGAAAAGGGGAAGTCCTCGCGCTTCTTGGCGAAAATGGCGCCGGCAAATCTACCCTGATGAGGATTTTATATGGAATGTACAGAGCGGATGAGGGGAAAATTAAGATAAACGGAAAAGTCGTTAATATAGAATCGCCCAAAGACGCCATGCAGTTAGGCATAGGGATGATCCATCAACATTTCACGCTTGTGCCAGTACATTCGGTCGTGGAAAACATCGTCCTGGGGACCATCACCGATCAGCAACGAAGTTTTTCGATAGGAGAGACTGCTAAAGAGATAGAAAACCTAGGCGAGACGTACGGTCTTAAGGTAGATCCTCGCGCCACGGTCAATCAACTTCCTGTGGAAATGCAGCAAAGGGTTGAAATACTGAAGGCCCTGTATAGAGGTGCTAAAGTGCTTATTATGGATGAACCGACTGCTGTATTGACGCCCCAGAGCACTGAAATGTTATTTAATTTCATCCGCGACTTTAGAAGAGCTGGAAATTCCGTAATCTTCATCTCCCATAAACTTAACGAGGTTTTGGAAATTGCGGACCGCATCGTTGTGCTTCGCAGCGGCCGCGTAGTAGGCGAAATGCCTCGAGAGAAAGCCACAGAGCAGGAACTTGCCCGGATGATGGTCGGTCACGAATTAAGCGGCATCAAGTTAAAGGCAGAAAATAACGTCACTTTAGGCAAAAAAGAACCCGTGCTTCGAATCGAAAACCTCAAGGTCAAAGGAAGCCTGGGGCACTGGGCCGTGGATTCGCTGCAATTGGAAATTTACGCAGGAGAAATCCACGGCATAGCCGGAGTTAGCGGAAACGGACAAGATGAACTGGCAGAGGCCTTGTATGGATTACGGCTTGTAAGCGAAGGGAGTATATTTTTGAAGGACCTTTCCCTACTTAATGAGCAGACCAGAAATATCATCGATCAAGGCGTTGGATATATTCCTGCCGACAGACATAAAGAAGGCCTCGTGTTGGACATGTCCGTAGAAGAAAACCTCGTATTAAAGGGCTTTGACGTTTCTCCCTTTTCACGGAAAGGCATCCTTCAAGAAAACTCCATTAGACGGTATGCGACGGAAGTCATCGAAAGCTACGCAATCAAAACGCCCACCCCCGACACGCACGTGCGTTACCTCTCCGGCGGCAATCAGCAGAAGATAGTCATCGCACGCGAGATTGCTGTAGCAAAGTTTTTGCTCATAGCCGTTCAACCTACAAGGGGGCTTGATATAGCATCTACCGAGTACGTCCATCAATCGCTTTTAAGGGCAAGGGACGAAGGGAAGGGAGTTTTACTAATCTCCACCGAGCTATCGGAAATACTTTCGCTGTCCGACAGGATCAGCGTTATATATCGGGGACGAGTCCTCAAAACCATCGACCGCCGGGACGTAAACATCGATGAAATAGGCCTGCTTATGATGGGAGTGACGACTCAACAATGAGGAATTACCGGCATATTTTGTTAACTTTTTTCCCAGTTTATTCAGTCATCGTCGGCTTGTTTTTAAGTGGAATAATGATGTTATTTTTGGGTGAAAATCCCCTCGTCGTCTATAGAGATATACTTCTTTTTGCCTTTCGCGACATATATAACATAGCCGATATTTTCGCAAAGGCAGTGCCCCTGATCTTCACGGGGTTAGCCTTTGGTTTCGCATACCGTGCATCCCTTTTTAACATCGGAGCTCAGGGCCAATTTTACATGGGTTGCCTTGCCTCGGTGAGTTGTTCCCTTTATTTGAGCTTCCTGCCCAAACCGCTGCTTTTATCGATATGCTTACTATCAAGTTTAGTACTTGGGGGATCATGGGGATCGCTGATTGGCTACGCTAAAGCGCGCTTCAACGCAAACGAATTTTTGCTCAGCCTGATGTCAACATACGTGGCAATAGCTGTAATGAACTTCTTGATCCGCGGTCCGCTCATTGAATCTAAAGGGGAATACCCTCAAACGGACGTCATAGCTCAAAGTGCCTGGATACCACAGCTCATATCCCATACACGTTTGCATATTGGGCTGGTATTAGCTTTGCTAATCGCCGCTATGGCCTATTTCATCCTCTGGAAGACTACCTTGGGTTTCAAGATAAGGGCCGTGGGAATGAATCGAAACGCGGCGCGCTTTGCAGGAATAGATGAGAAGAAAATCTTCATCACCGTCTTTTTTATAAGCGGTGCCTTTGCTGGGCTCGCGGGCTTTACGGAAGTAAACGGTATACAACATATGCTTGTACAGGGCTTTAACCCCTTGATCGGAACCGAAGGGATAGGAATAGCGATACTGGGTAATGCTCACCCCTTTGGGATCGTACTTTCGGCGCTTCTATTCGGTGCTCTTAAAGTTGGAGGTGCGTTGGCCGTTCAGGTCTCTAATATCTCATCGAGCTTTTTGGGCATCATGGAGGGCTTTGTAATGCTTTCGGTCATCATTTCTTATTTCATACGCCAACGCATCATGATCGCGCTTGAGAAGAAACGCCTTCAGGAAGAAAGTAAGGTGGAGAACCAATGATCATAGAAGGATTGCTTTCAAGGACGATTCAAATGAGCACCCCTCTTATAATTGGTGCACTTGCGGAGGTGCTCGTGGAAAGAGCAGGAGTCATGAACATCGCCATCGAAGGCATCTTCCTTTTGGGTGCATGGGCTGGATTTGTCGGCACTTACTGCACGGGAAGCCAAATAGTTGGCCTTATTGCTGCTATCGTTATCGGGATGTTGGTGGGATTGTGCTACGGCTATATCACGGTAAAACTCAAGCAGCATCAGATCGTGACGGGAACGGCCATAAACATTTTGGCTGCCGGGTTAGCCCTTTACTTTTATAGAGTATTATTTGGAGTCCCCTTGCTTCCTTTGACCGTGGAGCCCTTGGCAAGGCTTAACATACCTTTACTGAGCAGCATACCGGTGATCGGTGAAATTTTATTCCGGCAAAATATATTGACTTACATGGCATTTGTAGTAGTTTTTGTATTGCATTGGCTTTTATTTAAAACGAAGAGCGGATTAATAATTCGCTCAACGGGAGCCAACCCCGAGGCTGTCGATGCTGCGGGGATTAACGTTGACACTGTGCGATTTAAGGCAGTCTTGTGCTCAAGTGCTTTATGCGGCTTGGCAGGCGCCTTTTACTCGATGGGGTTTTTAGGGCTATTTACAGAGGATATAATAGGCGGTAGGGGATGGATAGCCTTTGCGATATGCTTCTTAGGGAACTGGAATCCGATCGGGGCTGCCATCGGCGGGTTGATATTTGGCCTTGCCGACGCGACTTCGATAGTAATACAAACATCGGGATTCAAATTGATCCCCAACGAATTCATAATCGCAATACCATACATTCTTACCATAGTTGCTACAATATCTAGAAAGGAATTTAGAGTTCCCGAGTATCTCGGTATTCCCTACATAAAAGAAGGGGGAAGATGAGTTTCTGAGGCAACCTAAAATGTGGTACTTTTAAAATAAGAACGTAAAAAGCGAGGGATAAAGTTGCAAAAAAAGATATGGCTTTCGTCACCGCACATGAGCGGTGAAGGCTACGAAATGCAATACGTGAAAGAAGCCTTTGATACCAACTGGATAGCG
>NZ_CALETC010000057.1:0-12225 GCF_937920065.1 Acetomicrobium mobile | reverse complement strand
TATGATCTTTTCTCCCTTTGGGGTCAAACTTAGTGCTTTATAGAACGTGGCCACGGCAAAGACCCGGCTTTCAGGTATATCGAAATACTCGGCTATTGAACGCATCGCACTTGTTGGTATATAGCGGAATCTATCTTGCACATCCAGAAGCACTTGTAGCAAAAAGCGTGGATTTCTTTCGTACCGGGCTAATAAGTCATCAATCACCATATCGGAGGTAATGCTTGACACTGGAGAACCCCCCTTTTTTTTACAATCCCCCACTTGATTCCTTTACTATAAATATAATAGCATTCCTCTACCAAAACGTGAAGAGCTTGCCAAAAAACTTGATATGGCCATTAAGCCTATCGCCAAGACGACGATGGGCAAAAATAAGGGTCCTTCTTTCTTATATTTTCTTTCATCAACCAATTCCCTCGTCTTTTAAGCAGATCGCGTACCCTAGTTCCATCGGGCATCTTCCACCGAAGTTGAGCATAACTCCCTTTATCTTCTCCAGTGTATTTCGCTAAAGAACCATACAACCATATATCTAATTCGATCATTCATCTTTTCTCCATAATATTATTATACTACTTAGTTTCGATCTAACCAACAACACCGATTGACGCGGTCTTCAAGCAACTCCTTGATGAAGTTTGGTGCTTCTGTAGTAAAATATCCTTGTTCGAGTTGGGACCCTCCTTTATGAATTTTTGGTGTTACAAAAACTCATAAAGGAGGGTCCCTTTCTTTTTTACCTCTGAAAATCTCCTACAAATATTTTACGCGATCTGAAACTGTTTTGACCTGCCCTAGCTTAATATTAATCACACATTTTATCAAGTTCCGCTAAGCCGTAATCTAAAGCATCCATAGCAATATCTATTAAGTCAGGAGTAATGGTGCAATTTGGAGAAATATTCACGCAATTGGGTTGGAACCCCTCAAACAACACGCCTTTCTCTAAAGCTTTGGCCCCGATTATGTTGACAGGCCAATTTGCAATATTGTGGCCTAAAATCGCACCTCTGTCTTCTGCGACAAAGGGCTCACGTTTTTCTTTATTTTTGACCAATTCTACATTCCACAGACATCCACTGCCAGAAAAGTACCCGACACATTTATGTTTTTCTTGGAGTTCAGCCAGTTTTTTGCCTATATATTCACCGATTTTGGCGGAATTTTCGATGACCTTTTCCTCGACGAGTACCGCTAGATTAGCTACAAGCGCTGCCATCACGACCGGATGCTCTGAGAAGGTGGGAACTGATGTCCACCGATGTGCATTTAATAGCTTGGCTATCTCTTTGTTTACCGCAACACCACCACAAGGAAGCTGTGAGCTTATCAAGCCCTTAGCCATTGTCATTATATCAGGCTTTGCTCCTCCACCGTATTTCTGGTAGCCAAACCACGTACCGAGTCTACCAAATCCGCAGAGCACCTCATCGTCGATCCATAGTATTCCATATTTTTTAAGCATTTTCACTAACTGAGGATAATACTCTGGTGCTGGTGCGATATTGCTGGCACCGTAAGCTATTTCTGTAATCATAGCGGCGATGCTTTCTGCGCCTATACTTAGGATCATGCTCTCGGTAAGGGTAACGCAGGGTAGAGTGCCATCGCCCTTATCCTTGCAATCTGGGTATTTATGTCCTAAGCTACATCTATAGCAATTATGTCCCGGAACTACATAAACCCCAGGCACATCTGCTCCCGGTAAAGGTCTATATCCTGGTTCAGTTGCTGAGCTAAGATAGCGGGCAACAGAGCGAAGGCGAGAACATGCGCCCGACCCCAAGGTCCAACCATGATAAGCCCATTGTCTGGTAATGATGTTTGGGCGATTAGTATATAATTTTGCAACTTGTAAGGCCATTTCAACTGCTTCGCTTCCAGTAGAAACGAAACGTACGCCGCCGCACCATTCATCAGGGCCAAGGATATCCTCTACTAAGGTCTTTGCGGCTATTGGCGTATATGGATTGGCAAAACAAACTTCACCTACATAGCCAAAGTCCTCAGTTGCTTCTCTTATTGCCTGGGATATCTTTGGGTGTTTTAACCCTGCATTGCAGCTATAATATCCGCTTACCATGTCTAATAGCTTAGTGCCATCGGATAGATAAATGAAATGCTGATCTACCTTTTCGGCTATTTTTCTTGCAATTGGCACTTCTTCTGCTGTTAAAAGAGGATTTAAGAAGTACTTCTTTTCCCACTCCATAAGTTGCTCCCAATTGAACGATTTTTTCATTTCTATTCACTCCTCTTGATATTTTTGAACATCTTTCCGACGAGCAGCAGTCGTCAAATTGCCGGCCGATTATCTTTACTTCGCGACTTTATGCTATTCTTCACCACCTCCTGAGGTCGATTTGCACTGTTAGATCAATGGACATACCAATGTATCCGCAGAAAATATTACATAGAGAATCCTATCGGTCAACGTTCATAGGCAATTACCCTTAGAACCATTGACTCGGAGGTTATATAAATACAACCTTATTAATTTATTACTACAACTAATCATACTAGATATAGTAATAAATGTCAACTGAAAACGAGGACCGCGTCAAGTTTTTGTAGGATTTCCATGAACCACTCCCCAATGTGTCCTAAGGGGCAACGTCTTTTAGGTCAGTTAAAAATCAAACCCGCCATGACATATGCCCTTTAAGGTCGTGTATAAGGGCGTCACCTTTCCCGTTTTAAGTACCGTTATGCTTCCAAGCTCGCTTGCAACGGGACCTAAGATCTCCTCCAGGTTCAAGGTGAATTTGTGTCTTTTGTCCGCATTCTCACCTTCTTGGTCTTTTTTCTTTACCTGGCCTGCCGTTTCTACCAGCTTTATGGCCACTGCTTCAGTCAGCCTTTCGTATTTATCCAATCCTAATGCTTTGTCCAGGGGGTAGATGTACGCGTTTCGCTTTTTGTCGTAATAATAGGTCCTCTTGAAAGATATATCCCCAAAGATGGTATAAACGCTTCTTTTGTCGCTTCTTCTTTCTACGACTAACCCTCTTTCCTTTCGAGACGTTTTGTCCTTTAATATGGCCTCATTTGCAAGCTCGAAGTAAGCCTTTATCAGTTCTCGGATAAAGGCCTTCATGATCCGAGAAAGTTTGTCTTTAATTTCCGCTAACGTCAAACTTTTTCATGCCTCACCGATATGTCCTGGAAAGTATTTGATAGTCGTATGGGGGCATGTCGGTGCCGTCAAAAACGCCCTTAATGCTGGAAGACAGGTAGCAGACGAGATGTTGACCGATGAGATGTTGCTTCCTAACGTTCACCCTTCCGTGTTTCCTGCCTTAGCATGCACTACGGAGGTAAGCGAGATGGGAGCCCTCGGTGTAGTTGAAGCCATGGCGGCACCTTGTATTATCGAAGCCGCAGATACAGCTGCTAAAGCGGCTAAGATTTTGCTGATTGAAATCCGATTGGGCAGAGGGATGGGAGCCAAATCCTTCTTCTCTATGGGAGGAGATATTTCAGAGGTAAAAACTGCCCTTACGGCTGCAAAAGAAGTGATTATTGACAAGGGTTTGCTTGTTGATATCTCATTTATACCAAACCCCCATCCCGATTTAAAAGGTGCAGTGTTATAGCATTTTAAAAAAGGATATAAGACTGCTTCTGTGTGCAGAAGGTGCCGATGTTCTCATCGGCGTTGGGGGTGGCAAGGCGCTTGATACGGCCAAAGCTGTTGCTGAGTATTTAAAAGTTCCTGTAGCTACAATACCCACTATAGCCGCTACTGATGCACCTTGTAGCGCTCTGTCTGTAATTTATACGTCAGATGGCGTGTTCGACAGATACTTTGTCCTTCCCAGTAATCCAAATTTAGTTTTAGTAGATACAGATATCATAGCCAAAGCCCCGACGAGATTGTTGGTTTCCGGCATGGGAGATGCTTTAGCGACTTGGTTTGAGGCAGAAGCATGTAATTTTACGAAAGCTCCCAATATGCCTGGAGGCGAAGGCACGTCTGCTGCTTTAGCTTTGGCAAAATTATGTTACGACCTTCTCCTCGAATATGGGTTAGATGCCAAGATCGCTTGCGAAGCTCATGCTATAACTCCTGCTCTGGAAAAGATCGTGGAGGCCAATACATTGCTATCGGGTATGGGATTTGAAAGCAGCGGACTTGCCGCTGCTCACGCCGTACATGACGGTCTTACTGTATTGGAAGAAACGCATCAATTCTACCATGGAGAGAAAGTGTCATTTGGAACATTGACACAACTTGTCCTTCAGGACGCAGATCCGGATACTATATATGAAGTGCTTGATTTTGCGTGTTCCATTGGACTGCCGGTCACATTAAAACAATTGGGTCTTGCCGGTGCAAGCTTTGAAAAACTCCTGCCGGCGGCGGAAGCCGCTTGTGCAGAAGGAACGACCATGGCAAACATGCCTTTTAAAGTGACACCATCCATGGTCGTCAATGCTATGTTGGGTGCAGATGCCCTTGGCAGAGCTTTTTTAAAAAGTTAAAAATGATTTTTTGTGCTGAGTGATTGAATGTCATGACCAATCATTAAAATGCCAATTTTAGCTGAAAGATATCAAATATCTGTCCCCAAGTAGAGTTTTGCCATAAAGACGGCAAGGCAAAATATGGTATTGCCTTAAATTCCGGCCATCTGGACCAGATGTTAAAATCCCCCGACTAACATGTAGGAACAATCCTGCAGCTTTTTCTTTTGACAATCCCACAGTTCTGCGGATTTCAGGAGATTGACTGACAAAGTCAGGAAAAAGTATAATAAATAAAATATAATAAATTTTGATGCAATTCCTGCGTTGTTAGGGGGAGATTTACTAGAGTGTTCAAATGGCCTTCTCTCATGGTGGCAAAGGCCTTAAAGATTAACCATCACATAATAAATTTGGTGATATTTGCGTAAAGGAAGCAGGATTTAGAAAAGAAGATATAGGAACTTTAGCACGCGAATTTAACCTTCCCTTTTGGGAGAAACCTTCTTCTCAATGTTTGGCGAAAAAAATTTCCTATGGGACCATATTAAAACAAGAAGTCTTAGAGCAAGTTGTCCAAGTTGAGGAATACTAGTAGTTTCTGGACTTCAAACAGGTGACTTCCCGATGTTTCGATCCTAGAATAAAAAGAGCATAGTCCATAATATATGATATAAAGGAATTTTTATAAAATCAGGTCTTTTATTTTGCTGTAATTGATTTAGAAGGATACAAGGGCGGCGAGATGGATCGTCTAATTAAGGAGGCAAGGAGCATGATAATATTTGAGCCCCATTTATCAGGAGTGAGCGGAGACATGCTTTTAAGTGCCTTGGTAGATCTAGGCGCCGATTTTTCTTTGCTAGAGCGTTTTAGCTCCGTGACGGGCATAGAAGGTGTTGCGAGTGTCAAGATCAAACGAGAAAGGGTAAAAAAGAAGGGCATAATGGCCACGAAGATAGACATAGAATTAGATGAACATGTCCATTCGAGGCATGGTCACGAAATGAAAGAAATATTGGCAATTACCTCAAAGACTGTAGAGGCTTCAACCTGGGCTTATGAAAAAGCAAGTGAGGCGCTCGATTACTTGCTGGAAGCAGAAGCCGAAGTGCATGGTGAGGAGCCCGAAGAAGTTCACCTTCACGAAGCAGGAAGCTTTGACACAATATTAGATTGTCTGGGTTACTTCATGCTTCTTGAAAACCTCGAGGAGAATAAGGTTTTGTCAACTTCCATATGCGTCGGAAGTGGCGTAGTTAAGACCTGTCACGGGTTGTTGCCTGTGCCCGTTCCCGCTGTGACGGCCATCGCTTACAAAAAGGGCATACCTTTAATTGGGAATGAAATCGAGGCGGAACTTGCGACTCCCACTGGCGTAGCCTTACTAGCAGCTTCGGCAAATTTCAGCAAGGCGCTGCCTTCAATGGTACCTTGTAAGGTAGGATACGGGACGGGAAGCAAAGATCTGGATATAGCTAACGTCTTAAGGGCGACCATTGCGAATGAAGAGGACTTTGAAGAGATGGTCTTGGTGGAGACGACCTTAGACGATATAACTGGAGAGGAAATCGGATTTGCCCTTACGAAATTGCAGGAGGAGACAAAGGAGGTCCATCTGCTTCAGGGAATTGGTAAGAAGAACAGGCCCGTTTTTGTCCTCCGACTTTTGGTAGAAGCGGGTAAATTAGACGGGGCGATTAAATCTTTATTTGAAAATACCACAACGATAGGCGTCAGGTATTGGCCCGTTTCTAGGACCAAGATGGAGCGAGTCATCGAAACAAAATTCAGTGATGCTCGCTTTGTGCGCGTCAAGGTCTCTCGTCATGGGGATCTGCAAAAGGAGAAAGTTGAGTTCGATGATTTGACAAAACCAGAAAAAGACTAAAGAGTCAATATAATCAATATAAATAGAAGGATTAAAGAAATACAATTAAAGAAATACAAATGAAAGGTGGCGAAGTGGTTTGAGAAAGCTGTTTGGGTTGTTTTTAGTGTTAGCAGTGTGTCTTCCCATGGTTTTTGGTGTGCATCAGGCAATGAGTCAGGAGCCGAAATATGGAGGTGTGTTAAGGTGGCGCGAGGTAAGTGATCCTCCGAAGCTGGATCCCGCAATGTCAACCGATACGACTTCTTCAAGAAATGTGTACCTCATGTTTGACATGCTGGTCGAAAACGATCCCGATGGGAAAAGTATCGTACCCCGATTGGCTGAGAGCTGGGAGGCCGGCCACGACGGTAAAAGTTGGACGTTTCATTTGAGGAAGGGCGTTAAATTTCACAAAGAAGCTTTAGGAAAACCGACGGAAAACGGCGGCCGGGAAGTTAAAGCTCAGGATTGGAAGTACTCCTTCGAAAGGTTAATAAAGATTAACTCCCCTAGAGCTTACTTCATAGACATGGTAAAGGGATATCAAGACTTCGTGGATGGCAAAGCCGATGAATGGGTCGGCATCAAAGTCGTAGATGACTATACCTTGCAATTCGAGCTGGATTACCCATTTTCTCCATTCTTAAGCGTGTTAGCTTACAACACTTTCGTCGTCGTGCCTAAAGAGGACGCTGAAAAATGGGGAAAGGAGTTTAATTTCCATCCAGTTGGGACGGGCGCCTTTATATTGGAACGCTGGGATCATGATCAAAGGCTGGTCTACAAGAAAAACCCCGACTATTGGAAAAAGGACAAGGAGGGAAGGCAGCTTCCCTATCTGGATAGCGTAGAAATCCTTATAATACCAGATAACACAATAGCTTACGAAGAATTTAAAAAAGGAAATATAGATGTTCTACCAGCTCCTCCGGATGAATACTATGAGGAAATTAAAGCCACTTACTCCCACATGTTACAAGAACGGCCTGAACTTGGGACCTATTATTACGGTTTTAACAACTCCAAACCTCCCTTCAAGGATAATTTGAAGCTCAGACAGGCCTTTAACTATGCCGTAGACAGGGAAGCTATAAACGAGCTTGTCATACACGGACGTTATTACCCTGCCAAAGGAGTTCTTCCTCCCGGCATGCCCGGTTACAACCCTGACCTCAAGGGTTACGAGTACAATCCTGAAAAGGCAAAGCAGCTCCTTGCCGAATCCGGTTATCCCGATGGCATAACCGTAGACTTTAACGTCAATAACGATCCTCGCCATACCCTCATATCCGAGGCCATCCAAGCGCAGTTAAAAGATCTAGGGATTAACATTAACATTAAGGTGTTGGATTGGGGTGTACATTTAGATTTATGTGAACGTGGCGAAACTGAAATGTTCCGCATGGGATGGGTGGCCGATTATGCCGACCCGGACAACTTCCTTTACGTGTTGTTACATTCTTCTAACCATGGCTCTAGGGGAAATTATTCCTTTTACAGCAATCCGAAAGTCGATGAACTGCTTGCTACAGCAAGAGTTGAGACGGATTGGGATGAAAGGATGAAGCTTTATCAGGAAGCCGAGCAGATGATCGTGGATGATGCTCCGTGGTTGTTCCTTTTTCACTATACTACCAGTTTACTCGCCCAAGAACGGTTGAAAAATGTTCACCTTCCAGCTTTTGGAGATTACAGCACGCCACTAGATACGGTATGGATCGAAGAATGAATGCGAAGTAGAAGTGGGCGGGAAAATCCGCCCACTTCTACGGAAGTACAGGAGGCAAATCAATGTTTTCTTACATAGTAAGAAAGTTATTATACGCGGTCCCTGTTATATGGGGTGTTGTAACCATTGTTTTCATATTGATGGCTATCGTGCCCGGCGATCCCGCAAGACTCATGATGGGACAAAGGGGCGATCCTGAGACGTTGGCGAGAATTAGAGCAGACCTTGGCTTGGATCTTCCCATTCATAAACAGTACGTTAGATTTCTAAAGGATTTGGTAAAGGGCGATTTAGGTATCTCTTACAGGAATAATGAGAAAGTTGTAGATGCCTTGCTCACCCGTTTTAAAGCCACATTGAAACTAGCATTCTGGGCCATGGTGTTGGCATCGGTTTTAGGTATACTAGCCGGAATTGTTTCTGCTGTAAAACAGTATTCAATCTTCGATTATTCGGCCATGTTCATCGCAATATCGGGCATAAGTGCGCCTGTGTTTTGGGTGGGTTTGTTGCTCCTTTTAATATTTGCTTACACGCTTCATTTGATCCCGGGGGTGGGGTATGTTCCAGGCGATTGG
This sequence comes from Acetomicrobium mobile, assembly GCF_937920065.1. Classification (NCBI taxonomy): domain Bacteria; kingdom Thermotogati; phylum Synergistota; class Synergistia; order Synergistales; family Acetomicrobiaceae; genus Acetomicrobium; species Acetomicrobium mobile. The sequence goes on along the minus strand of NZ_CALETC010000057.1, from coordinate 3,575 downwards.
CGCTATTACGTCCTGCCCGTTATAACGCTGGGCGTAAGGCCTGCTGCCTTGATAGCGAGATTGACCAGGTCATGTATGCTCGAGGTATTGACGCAAGATTACATTCGTACCGCAAGGGCAAAGGGTTTGCACGAGAGGATAGTAGTTATGAGGCACGCCTTGAAGAATGCTTTAATCCCCGTCGTGACCATAGTTGGAACCCAAGTTGCCGAGCTGCTTTCTGGCGCTGTTTTAACGGAAACCATTTTTGCGTGGCCTGGAGTGGGTAGATTGGCCGTCGAAGCCCTTATTGCTAGAGATTTTCCGATGATAAGAGGAACGGTTATATTCATGGCTATTATATTTTTAGTCGCCAATTTGATCGTAGATATTTCTTACGGGTTTATAGATCCCAGAATTCGTTATGATTAAGGGTGATCCAAGCATGACGAAGAAGAGTAAAATTGGCGGCCTATGGTATGAAGCATGGCTCAGGTTCAAGAGAAATAAACTCGCCCTGGTAGGACTGATCATGGCCATATCTATTATCGTTATTGCAATATTTGCGCCATTGATAGTTCCTTATGATCCTTTTGAGCAGCTTATATGGAAAGAAGGCAAAGAAGCGAGGCTCGCTCCCCCAAGCTTGAAGCATCTAATGGGCACTGATATATATGGCCGCGATATTTTAAGCCGTATCATATATGGCGCGAGGATTTCCCTGCAGATAGGAATATTTGCTTCCATCGTTTCTTTGATCATAGGTGTGCCCTTGGGTGCAATGGCGGGTTACATAGGAGGGGTGGTCGATGATTTGATATCGTGGTTAATAAATGTCGTTTTTGCTTTCCCTTTCTTGCTCTTCGTGTTAGCCGTTATAGCAGTTTTCCAAAGCCCTAGCTTAAGAATTGTTTACATTGCCATTGGGCTGGTTAACTGGGTAGGAATAGCAAGGGTCGTCAGAGCACAATTCATGTCTCTGCGAGATAGGGAATTTGTAGAAGCGGCTAAAGCCCTCGGGTTGCCAAGAAGAAAGATAATCTTTAAACACATTCTTCCCAATGCAATTGCCCCAGTCATAGTTCAGGCCACATTGGGCATGGGCGGTATCATAATGACGGAAGCGGGTTTAGCGTTTTTAGGGTTCGGTGCCCAGCCTCCTACTCCCAGTTGGGGCCTTATGATTTCTGAGGGACAAAAATATTTGAGCATTGGCAAATGGTGGTGGGCCATATTCCCTGGCTTGGCAATTATGTATACGGTGCTTGCCTTTAACTTCTTAGGAGACGGCTTGCGAGACGCTTTGGACGTAAGGCTAAAAAGGTAGGTGAGGTCATTGAATCTGCTAGAGATTAAAGATCTTAAGACTTATTTCGACACTGATAGAGGTCTCGTGAAGGCGGTAGAAGGGGTGACCTTACATATTGGCCACGGTGAAACCTTAGGGGTGGTGGGGGAGTCGGGGTGTGGTAAAAGCGTAACTGCCTTATCGGTGATGAGACTGCTACCGAAGCCTGCTGGAAGAATAGCCGGAGGTAAAATTATTTTCAAAGGTGAAGACCTCACCGAAGCTACTGAAGACAGAATGCGCCAAATAAGGGGAAACAAAATTTCAATGATATTTCAAGAACCAATGACCAGCTTGAATCCGGTATTGACGATAGGATTTCAGATAATGGAACCATTGATAATCCACCAAAACATGAGCAGCAAGGATGCCAGGGCAAAGGCCGTAGAAATGCTTCAAGTTGTTGGAATTCCCGACCCAGAGCAAAGAGTTGATGAGTATCCTCATCAGCTTTCGGGAGGACAGCGTCAAAGGGCCATGATCGCAATGGCTTTGGTTTGTAGGCCTGAATTATTGATCGCCGATGAACCTACCACTGCTTTGGACGTTACCATTCAAGCCCAAATCTTAGATTTAATGAACGAGCTGCAAAGGGGGTTCAATACTGCCATAATGCTAATTACGCATGATTTAGGCGTAGTAGCAGAGATGGCCCAGCGCGTTGTTGTAATGTATGCGGGATTAATAGTCGAAGAAGCTCCCGTCGAGCCGCTATTTTACGAGCCATTACATCCTTATACGCAAGGTTTGCTCGCGTCCATTCCGCGGATTGACAAGGATGTCGATAAGCTGCATGTAATTCCCGGCTTCGTCCCAAGTCCCTTTGAATTCCCAAGGGGATGCCGTTTTCATAATCGCTGTGACAAGGTATTTTCTAGATGCTCTGAAGAGGCACCTCCGTTGTACACTCTGGGTAATGGACGCATGGTCAGGTGTTTTCTCTATGAATCTGACTCGATCGGGGGTGGTGCATAATGACCCATACAGCTCATTTCTTAGAGGTCAAGAATTTGAAGCAATACTTCCCAATTCGCAAAGGAGTATTTAGAAGGACCGTGGGATACGTTCGTGCCGTTGACGATGTATCTTTTCATATCGATGATCAGGAAACCTTGGGATTGGTGGGAGAATCAGGGTGTGGCAAGACTACGACGGGAAGAACGATACTGCATTTGCTTGATCCTACCGAAGGAGAAGTGTTTTTCATGGGAGGAAACGTGAGGGATAAATTGCGCGATGACCCCCGTGAAGTCAGGCAAAAAATGCAGATAATTTTTCAAGATCCTTATGGTAGCTTAAATCCGCGCATGACTGTTAACGAGATCGTCGGTGAGGCAGTGCGGTATTATGGCTTGTGTTCGAAAAAGGAGCTTGGCGACTACATATCTGAGGTTTTATTGAGGTGCGGATTGCTCCCGGAACATAGATTCAGATACCCTCATGAATTTTCGGGGGGACAACGTCAGAGGATCGGTATAGCTCGTGCCTTAGCTTTAAAGCCTAATTTCGTTGTATGCGATGAACCCGTGTCTGCTCTTGATGTTTCCATCAGGAGCCAAATATTAAATTTGCTCAAGGATCTGCAGGAAGAAATGAAGTTAACGTATCTTTTCATTTCCCATGATTTAGCCGTGGTAAGACATATATCGGATCGTATAGCGGTGATGTATTTGGGAAAATTGGTTGAGATGACGTCAAAAGTCGAGTTTTTTGATAATCCCTTACATCCCTATTCCCATGCTTTGCTTTCTGCAATACCGGTTCCAGATCCTGCACGACAACGTCAGCATATCATCCTTGAAGGAGATGTGCCGTCTCCGGCAAATCCTCCGGAGGGTTGTAGGTTTAACCCCAGGTGTAAGTATGTCATGGAAAAATGCAAAAAAGAGGAACCGCCTCTAATAGAAGTGGGTGCAAACCATTTTGTAGCCTGTTTTTTGCACGATAAATGAACATATATGCGATAGATCAAATTTTCGAAAAGCGTAGGGACAACTGGTGCGATCATGATGTGTTCTAGGTTTGGAAAGAGCGTTTTTGGATATGGCAGGCGGGGGTTGTTAAGTTCTTGTCGACAAACCCATCGTCTCATCTAGTTGCCCATGGGGCTTAAGTGAAATATTTATAATTTATTCTTCGGTTGGCAATTCCATAGCTTCAGTCGACTCGGGGAGTATTTGTCCTCCATCAACTACTATCGTTTGTCCCGTTATGAATTTTGCAAGGTCAGATGCTAAAAATGCAGCTG
>NZ_CALETC010000056.1:0-3370 GCF_937920065.1 Acetomicrobium mobile | reverse complement strand
CACTGTAATTGTTGTCTTTGTCTTCTATTATAATGAAATCATTTCCGTTACCGTGGGTTTTCGTAAAGGATATCATTTATGAGCTACCTCCTTTAATGATATCATTAAAGCAATTTTACACCGTTTGCAAGGATTGTTCATAAGCGATGAGGCCTCTGTCTTTAATAGTTTATCGCTGTCAAAAAAATCGAGGAGGATTCAAATTAAGTGATATGCTATATTAAACGTGCATATTTATTCAAATTAGAATAGGAGCTCTCTGGATGATGTATTTTCAGCACAAGAGCAAAAATGTTCTAATGTAAAATTAAACTGAAATTTCCTATAATACTCCTATAATACTATTGAAGCGAACGAAATGGTCGATAACGTCAAACCCCATGAGATGAACCAATTATACATTTTTCCCGCCTGATATGATTTTTCATGGGCATTGACCAAGGTATCGTCGATATAGGATTTAAAATTTATCTTATTCTTCTGCGGAGGTGTCGTAAGTGGTTGCTGACGGTTTTTTAAGATTTTCCAAAATAAGGACCCGGTTATTATTGTTGGTAATTATTTTGATCATTGCTAACATATGCACTTCTTGGTATCTCTTGGGGTTCGTAAAGGGCCAAAAGGAAAACGTCGAGCTTTTAAGGCAGAGCGGCAAAAGCATTAGGTACGCGGCAGAGGCCAATGTCAACATAGTTAACGCTATGAGCAGTGTATATAAGGTAATTAACGAGCCCAAGGCAACTTGGCATTTGGAGTCGAAAAATATCGAAAGTTTGCTTCAAAACGCCAAGTTGGCCTTTGAAGAATATGGCTGTGTACTTCTTACCGAAGAGGCAATGAACAGATATGACAGTACGGCTGAAATATTCAATCGTTGGTTAACTGCTATGAACGCTATAAATGAAATGATAGCAAAGGAAGCCTCAGAATCGGAAGTGTTGAACGAGGTCAACAAAATCTATATTGACACTAATATGTTGACAGGAAGCATTAATGAAACTTTTGCCTTCGCCGCCCTTGATATGGATTTGACGGCCGATTCCATCTCCCAAGCAATAGATTCTGCTACCAAAAAATCTATAGCTATTGTAGTTGTAGCAGCAGTTGTAGCATTATTATTTGGTTTCATGTTAACGCGCTCTATTAATTTGCCCCTAAAAAATATGGTCAGCTTTGTCAACAGCATAGCCGACGATCTCGACTTATCGAAGGAGATCGAAAGCGCCGGTGAAGACGAAATAGGAGATGTTTTGAAAGCAATAGGAAAATTGCTTTCGCGGTTTAAGGAAGCTTTGGTTGTGGTAATGAATACCAGCCGCAATCTCGCTTTATCTTCCGATGATTTTTCTGCATCCGCTGAGGAAGCAAGCCATATCATGGAAGGAGGAAGAAAAGAAGTTGATCAAGTCTCTTCGGATGTTTTGTTTTTGGCATCTGCCGTTGAGGAAATAAGCGCAAGCTCGCAAGAAGTTGCAGCAGGAGCGCAATCGGCAGCCAAACGTAGTACCGATGTAGCAGAACAAGTTGAAATTGCCAGACAATTTGCTCAAGAAGGCATAGATGCCGTGAAAAAAGCGGTGGTTTCTTCCGTTGAAGTGTCAGATAGTGCAAAAAAATCGGTCGCTGTAGTTAACGATTTAGGTGCTAGGGCTAGACACATCCAAACTTTCGTTGGGACAATAGGTCAAATCGCGGATCAAACCAATTTACTCGCTCTTAATGCTGCGATTGAAGCAGCGCGAGCAGGTGAGCACGGTAGGGGATTTGCCGTAGTAGCGGAGGAGGTCAGAAAGTTAGCCGAACAGTCTAACAACGCAGCGGAGCAGATAACCAATTTGGCGGAAACTATAGTAAGAGACCTTGAAAGCGTAGTGGCAGCCACCGAAGAGAATGCGAAAATAACTGAGCGTGCCAAAGAAGAAGCGAGTAATGCTGAAAGTGCAATAGAAAAGATAATGCACTCCCTCGAAACAATAGCAAGCGCTGCTCAGGACATGGCTGCAGTTGCGGAAGAACAAGCTGCTTCGGCTGAGGAAATTGCAAGTACTGTTCAAAACTTGAGTGAGAAATCGTCCAACTTAAATGAATCTGTTGAAAATTTATTAGATAATATTGCAAAAGTATCGGACGTTATTTCAGGCGTTGCAAAGGGATCTCAAGATTTGGCATCGCTGGCTGCGAATTTAGAGGGTCAAGTGAAAGTATTTAAACTAATCGATGAACTAACTGAGGAAGAAAAAATATCCTCGAGGAACGAGATCATGCTTTCAGAAGGCAATTACACTTAATTATCGAAGGTAAAACCGTCAACTTTAAACAAGTTCACGCAAGCATCGACGACGTCGGGGTCAAAATGCTTGCCCCTGAGCATTAGAATCTCGCTCAAGGCAGTCTCAAGGGGCAAGGCTTTTCTGTAGGGACGATCAGATACCATTGCTTCGACTGTGTCGGCAACGGCAAGTACAAGTGCTAAAGGGTGGATCTTGTCATTTTTCAGCCCCTGTGGATATCCGCTTCCATCCAGTCTTTCGTGATGTTCGTAAACTATCTCAGCTATGGGCCATGGGAATTCTACCCCTTTTAAAATCTCAAAACCCACCTGAGGGTGAGCTTTGACGAGCATGTATTCCTCAGGGGTGAGCGACGTCGGTTTGGTTAATATCTCTGCAGGTATCTTTATTTTTCCTATATCGTGCACGGGAGATGCCATACAAACAGCCTTGACATCATCTTCGTTTAACCCAAGGTGCGTTGCGATGGCCTTGGTTAATTTGGCAACCCTGCGTTGATGGCCCGCCGTATAAGGATCTCTTTTTTCGAGGGTGGATCCTAAGGCCGCTATGGCTTGAATACACACCCTTTCTAAGTAATATACGTATTCATTTAACTTCTCTTCAGCTTTCTTCTTTTCAGAGATATCGCGATAAATTGTATAAACACCACAAGATTCACCTTTAAAAATTACAGGAACTGCAGTGATGGCTACTTCGAACAAGGTACCGTCTTTTTTCTTTCTAACCGATTCAATGTCAACAAGATTTCCGAAGGTTGCTCGAACGCTTACACTGAAAGCCTCCCCATAAAAGGGCGTATCGGCCGCCACGAGTTCATCAATGTGTTTGCCCAGGACCTCTTTCTTGCTATAGCCGAAAGTCTTACAGAAGGATTCGTTCGCTTGAGTAACATAATTATTGCTGTTGGTTAACACAATAGCTTCAGGGTTGTTATAAAATAAACATTCTAGGTGCGATCGTTCCTTTTCCAGAGCTGCCTGTGCCTTGAACTCATCCATAATATCACTCCAGCTTGTGACTATGCCATTTATATCTGGATCATTTAATTGGTTGTAATGTGCCGCTTTAACGAAGAC
>NZ_CALETC010000055.1:0-3551 GCF_937920065.1 Acetomicrobium mobile | reverse complement strand
GGGACACCTTTTGCGCCTTAAGCAGCCTCACTTCCTCTCCAAGTTTACTTGCAACGCCCACTCCATATTCGATCCTCGTGGGCAGCTCAAAACTAAACTCTTCTGTTATATTCGTCATCTTATCTCACCTTTTCGTCCCGATAATTGACACCTTAAACCTCACTGTTTTTAGATTATAACTCCAATTCCACCGTGGAATTTACCCGAACTGTAGCATAACTCTGGGGCTACAACAGCTCGGGTAAATTCCCGACCCTTTACCTCAACTACCTGATCGGGACAAACCCCGTATCGGTCACGATCTTCTGTCCCTCATCGCTCAAGACAAAGTTGATGAACCTCATCGTCTCTCCCGTTGGCCATCCTCGCGTAAACATGAAAAGATATCTCGAAATCGGGTACTCTCCGGTACGGGCCGTCTCTACGTTTGCCTCTATATTTTCCACACTTAAGCCTTTTAGGCTCTCGTTTAGATACCCTATCCCAATGTAACCAACGGCCGATTGATTTGTCGCGACTGCCTGTACAATTGCGCCATTTGAGGCCATGATCTGTGCTTTAGGCGTTACTTTGTCGCCCTTCATGACCTTTTCTTCCCATACTTCGTACGTACCCGAGCTAGTATCCCTCGTTACCAAACGCACCAAGGATCAAAATTATGGCAACTAACGACACCAGCAATTTTTTCATCATTATTTACCCCTCCAATTTTTATTTTTAACTTTCAAACGAATGATAACAAATGAAAGTAACAGACCTATCGATATGAAGTAACAAAATCGTCACATAGGGAAAACCGACATTACTGAGGGGATGACACTATAAAAAGGCAGAGATTTTGTCTCTGCCTTTTTATGCGCAATTTAAGCAGAAAAGGAGAAATATCAATATCAACAGAACAACCATACAAAGGGGGCCAATAAAAACACCGAAAGCACAGCCCTCATGAAGTATATAGCCGTAAGTTGCCAAAAATTCAAAGGTATTGAGGAGTTTAATATCAAAACTCCGATCTCGGTCATATAAATTATGCCGGTCGCAGATATGCAGGCACACATAAATTTGCCGGCAACAGTGGTGCAAGCCGCTCCAATAACTGCAGCCAAAAATTGATCGGCGTAGGCGAGGACAAATGCAGGTGCTACCTTGTATGCTTCGGGCATTTTAACCAATTCAAGCAACCAAGCGAAGGGCAAAGATATCCACTGGAATATGGGTGTATAAGTTGCGATGATGAGCACAATGGTCCCCCATGACACAACAAGCGGCATAGTGCTTACGACAAGAAAAGAAAAGGTTTGATAGCAAGTCTTGACTATTGTCCCAATTCCTTCTTTTTTTGCCCTCTCCACTGCGGAGGCCAAAGCCCATTCGCTCAATGAATACCCAGCAGGAATTTCCTTTTCAGGTATTCGTTGCCCAGACCTCCCCGAGTACGTATCCGGCATGTTTTTAAGCGGCCACATGCGTGGTGCCAATATGGCAAGGATTAAAGACACAACATAAATGGCAATCAAAATTTGAAAATACATATGGGGCAAACCGACAAAATCGGCCATTACATAAATATAGGCAACACTTATGACAGAAAAAGATGTAGCAATAATAGACGCTTCACGATCGCTGTAATACCCTGCGTCATGTAATCTTGTAGTAATTACGACACCCACGGAGTTGCTTCCAATCCACGATGCAAGGCAGTCGATGGCGGACCTCCCGGGAAGTTTAAAAAGAGGATTCATCAATGGACGAGCTAAAGTCCCGACGTATTCCATTAGCCCGAAGTCCGTTAGAAGCGAAACCGCAGCAGCCAAAACGCTAAAAATCACCAACAAAGAAGGAGCCAGCACCAATGCAGGCGTTCCTCCGGTATCCATGCTCCATATCGCTTCAGGCCCTATCTTATAAAAAATCATTATGAAAAATATCGCCCCCGCAACTCTGGAGACAATCCAAAGGGGGCCCACCACAAAGAGGTCCTTAAAAAATTGGTTTTTCATGATTGAACTCGGCTTTAAAAGCGTTGCATACAGCGTGATAAGTGCGCTTAGCACGACTAAAATCATCGCCGTGACCGTTAAAAACGGTTTAAAGGCTCCCTTAGCCCAATCGATTATGATCCCCAAAACAGTATTAAGAGTCCCATCTTGGGGAACGGGGACCAAGAAAAGGAAAATACCTAATAACGATGGGATCAAAAAACGCATAATTTCAGCAGTACTATACTTACGCTTTGACGCATCCATATACCAGCACCCCTAACTGTATTAAATTATAATTCCTTATAAACTATGATCCACACAATTTGCTCCAGGTCAAGCGGTAGGAGCAAATTGCGTAAATCCGAATCCAATGCACACAATAACCACACGCGTTCCGGTTTTACTAAAGGGCATCGCACTCAACAAATAAAGTTGCACATGATTGTTCTTTGTCTTGCCCTTAAACCTTGAGGGCAGTCAACCATACGATCATACTCTTTTTTTTCTAACTTTGTGTATGCCAAAAAACTACTCGGACAGGATTTATAAAAACCGCTAGGAGATGCAAAGGCCTCTCCTAGCTGTGCAGCTGCTTTAGATTTAATATTAACCTAAGGGCAATATAACCGCCACTACAATACTCCAATCACGGTCCCTTCACGGCGAGGATCGGCTCCACCGTAAATTTTGCCGCTTTCCAGGTCTATGACGATGCTCTGAACGCTACCTTGAACTGTGGGCTCTTCCTTGAATTTATGTCCGCGGGCTTCCAGCTCAATTCGTACTGATTTGGGTATTCCTCTTTCCCAACTTACATCTGGATATTTTGAGCTCATGAATCGCGGAGCATCGATGGCCCTCTGTATGCTCATACCATGATCCAGCAGGTTTGTGATCACTTCCAGCACCGATACGATGATGGTTGATCCGCCCGGTGAACCTACGCTAAAGGCCGGTTTCCCGCCTTTAAACACTATAGTCGGAGTCATGCTGCTTCGAGGACGTTTGTTCGGCTCTACTTGGTTGATACCACCGGGAGTAAAATCAAAATCGGTCATTTCGTTGTTGAGCATGAAGCCATACCCAGGCACCATCATTCCGCTGCCGAAGGCTTCTTCTATCGTTGTAGTGTAGGATACCATGTTGCCCCATTTATCCAACACAGTGAAATGGGTTGTCTCGCCCCTTTCGTCCGAGGCAGCAACAGTTTGAAAGGCCTTAGCCTGTTTGCGATCCTCATACTTCCATGGGTCCCCTGGTTGAACGTCTTGATTTGCAGCTTTCATGTCTATCAAGGCACGGCGTTCTTCGATATATTTGGGATTTAAATACCCCTTATACGGGATATCCACGAAGTCGCCGTCCGCCAAATATTTGCCGCGATCCGCATAGGCCAAATGCATGGTCTCTATCATCAGATGCATGGTATCGGCTTTGTATGGACCCATTGACTTTATATCGAAGCCTTCCAATATCTTAAGCATTTGCAGGAGAGTAAGCCCTCCAGAGCTAGGCGGGCACATGGTCACGATCTCATAACCGCGATAAGTGCCTCGCACGGGCTCCCGC
>NZ_CALETC010000054.1:0-2926 GCF_937920065.1 Acetomicrobium mobile | reverse complement strand
GAGTCCTTGGGTTGGGTGCGGGCGATAGAAGAACAGGAACGCCAGAGCTTGCGGGACATGTTGGCTTAAAAGGGAAGGTAAACCATAAAGGGGTAATGAAACGTCACTAAGGGAAGGAGCGAAACGCAATGAGACCAACTGACACAATGAACGCTGACGAGCGGCGAATAACCCCCCCACGCTGGCAGGAACGAAGAAACGGTAAACACGGGGCGGCGCTGCGTAAGGATATTAGGCACCTGGGAAGAAGCCTTTTGCGTGCCTACAAAGACGATTGGCTAGAAAAACTCCGCATGTTTGAAGAATGGGCCGACCAGGTGGCGAGGGGCTTTAGCGGCCGATATAAGGTAAAAACAGCGGACGGCACAGAATTGTCTCCCCAGGAAGTCTATCTTGAGCAAAAAGAATGCTTATTAAACCATCCCGACTTCAAAGAACTCAAAAGACGTATTGCACGTATGGATGAGATCCTAGAAACCTTCAGCGATGAGGAATTAGAAATCATCGAGCTTTTTCACTGGGGCGGAATGGATTATTACGAAGTAGCGGCCAGTTTAGGCGTGTCTAATCAAACATTTTACCGCCGTACATGGGCGATCGAGGAAGCTGTAGGCAGTAAATGGCAGGGCCTATAACGAAAATTGTTAATGATTATCATCGTGAATCATGAGATACTAGAAAAGCAGGATGATTTACAAGGGGGGAGCATTAAAGGATGAAACACTTGTGGGAAATGCCACGAAGACTAGATCAAGCGAAACCGAGGCAGCCAGCGCCGCGAAAAGAGTGGCCAGACTTGCTGCTTCCGATGGACATATACGAACTCCAAATTTTCCCAGGTATGGGCCTTGAGACAATTTATAAACTTTGGGATCGGCCAGATTTCCCGGGATATGTATCGCGAGGGACTCACCTTGTTAAGGTAGAAGACCTGATACGATGGATCGATGGCGACGACGTGTATGTAAAGCATGCGCCGCAATTTTCCGCTGAATGGACGGCGGACATAAAATGATTACAGGATCCCCGGGCGGCTTTTCCGCTCCGGGTGTAGGGGCATTTGCCCCCGCTCTTTTTTCGAGTCGGCCGTTTGCCAGCGGCCACCTCCTTCTTGAACGGCGGGCCGCTTCGGCGGCTCGCTGCAAACAAGCCCGAAAAGATCGGGCAATGAATACCGGCGATGATAATGAGCCGGCTAAAAAAAACGCAGTAGACCGTTCCCCTTACGCCACAATAAGCCCACGCAACAAAGCACACCATAGTAAGAGATTAAAACAGGGGTTCACACCACAAAAAACCATGCAGCGTATACACCGGACAAAAAAACAATTAAAAAACTTAGAGAGGTGTGAATTTCATGACTGATAATGTACACGAAATATTATTTCAGCGGGGCGAAGCCTTTGAGGCAGCAAAAGCGCTGATAGACAAGGCCGAGGCCGAAAACCGTGACCTGACTAAAGAGGAAAAATTAGAGTATGAACGTAATATTAGACTGATGGACGAGCTCGCTGAAAGAGCGAGGCGGGCCGGATACATCGAGAAGATCGACGCTGATTTACGCAAACCCTTAAATGAGCCTATACGTTTGAACCCTGGGGCTTATATGGGTGCTGGCATTAGAACGGCTTTTGATATCGAGGGGAAGGCTTATCCCGTTATCGAGAGCAGGGACTATCTCACGCGGCACGTGCCAAATGACAAGGGCGACTTCAGCCTGGGAGCTTTCGTTCGTGCAAGGATGGGATTGGAGGAAAGCCGCGCAGTACAGACCGGGACCGCGATTGTGCCTCAATTCCTTTCGGCACAGATCATCGACGATGTACGCGCAAAGTCCCGAGTGATCCAGGCAGGCGCAATGACTATCCCCATCGACGGGCCTACCACGCTTTGCAGAATTGACGGCGACCCAACGGTGTACCAGCACACAGAAGCAGCCGAGGACATCGTCGAAAGCACCCCGACATTTACGCCACTTGAGTTAGATCCAAAAGCCCTTGTGGCGCTGATACCGCTCACAATGGAGGTTGTTGAGGACGCAAGGAACCTTGATGCTGCGCTTCAAACGAGCCTTGCCGCTGCCTTCGCTGCGAAGCTGGACGCCTTGACGATAACGAAGATTTTGGCAGATGTAAACATTGCCACCAGCGCGACCGGCGAGGATTGTGGCACCTGGGCAGGCGTCATGGCTGCGGTAACAGCAATGCTTGGCGCAAATATGGACCTTCCAAGCGCAATAATTGCAAACACTGCGGACTATGCCGCGCGGGCTGGCGCTACAGCCTCAACGGCTGGGACATGGCTTGGCGCTCCTCCTGCTCTTGTAGGGATGAAAGACCTTTTCACCACGAGTATTTCCGAGGGTTCCGCGATCCTGGGCGGGTTTAACCAGGGAGTAGCCATAGCAGTACGGACAAACCTTCAGCTTGAAATTTCCAGGTTCCAAAAGCCGACGAAGGCAACACATTTACTTGTTGCGTACGCGCGCATGGAGGGATACGTCCTCCAGCCGAAGGCTCTTTATATCCAGAAAACAACGGTAACACCATAGCATCTAGTTAACGGGGGCTTTGCTCCCCCGTTTTCTTTAGGAATGGAAGGTGTGAATATGGGACAGAAGGGGTACAAAAGAAGACAAGGCCTTACAATTGAGCAGCTAAATGCTATCGACCTACTTGTAGTAGGTAAAAGTGATCAAGCTGTGGCTGATGCTGTAGGCGTTTCTAGGCCGACGGTTACAAGCTGGCGCCTCTATGATCCTTACTTTCAAGCTGAACTCAACCGGAGGCGCAAGGAAGTTTGGGGTGCAGCTACAGACAGGTTACGCTCGCTTCTTCCAAAAGCGTTTGATACGTTAGAAAAGGCGTTAGACGAGGGATCGTATCAAGCCGCTTTGGCGTTAATTAAACTAGCAGGCCTAGACGGC
>NZ_CALETC010000053.1:0-2058 GCF_937920065.1 Acetomicrobium mobile | reverse complement strand
CGCGAAAATTGATGAGCGACGGTGAATAATGCGAAATTATGACGATCTTAGCCAAGGCCTTATGCTCCTTCCTAAATTACAACCTCCAAAGATGTATGCCACCAGGCACGCAACATCTGTCCAGCACACCCTTGACGTCGGCAACCACTCCTCCATCGTCTCGCAAAAGGGAAGTTATAAACCCCCAACCCCGATCGACGTAGACACGATGGGGAACGGCAAATACAACCCCATCAGCGGGGGTAAGCTCATCTTCATGAAAAAGCTTTAACCCATAGGCATTTTCCACATCATCCGGGTTAGCCAATGGATCGATCGCCTGAACATATATGCCAAAATCTTCAAGCTCGCGGACTATGTCTATCACCTTCGAGTTTCGTATATCTGAGACATTTTCTTTAAAGGTAATACCTGCTACTGTAACGACAGAACCCTGTATTGTGATCCCCTTCAATATCATTTGTTTTACGAGGGAAGTTGCCACGTATTGACCCATTTTGTCGTTGATACGCCTTCCTGCCAATATAACCTCAGGGTGATACCCTATGCTTTCCGCCTTATAGGTGAGGTAATACGGATCCACTCCTATGCAATGACCACCAACCAAGCCGGGTTTAAAGGGCAAAAAATTCCATTTCGTTCCTGCAGCCTCCAAAACCTCGTTAGTATCTATCCCAAGCTTGCCGAACATAATCGCGAGTTCGTTCATCAATGCGATGTTAAGATCCCGCTGCGTGTTTTCGATCACCTTGGCGGCCTCTGCCACCTTTATGGACGAAGCCCTGTAAATTCCTGCCTCGACCACCGAACCGTAAACGTCAGCTATGATCGACAAGACTTCTTCGTTTTGGCCGGAGACCACCTTTTTTATCTTCTTAAAAGTATGCTCCTTATCTCCCGGGTTTATGCGTTCAGGGGAATATCCGACAAAGAAATCGACCCCACATTTCAACCCCGATGTCCTTTCGATGACGGGAACGCATACTTCCTCAGTAGCGCCAGGATATACCGTTGACTCGTAAACGACTACTGTACCATTTTTAATCCTTCGTCCGACAGTTTCAGATGCTCTAATCAAAAAACTAAAGTCTGGACGGTTAGTACGATCTACTGGAGTTGGTACAGTAACGATGAAAAAGTTGCAACTCTCAAGAATGGCCTCATCGAAGGTGTACTCGATATTTACTTTGCGCAATTCTTCGGTGCTTACTTCTCCCGTCGCATCGATGCCACGCTTTAAGGATTCCACCCTTTTTGGGTTAATGTCAAACCCTACGACAGAGAACTTTTCGGCGAAGGCGACAGCCAAAGGCAAACCGACATAACCAAGTCCAATGACACCTATTTTATATTTCATCTACTTCACCCCGTAGTAATCTTTATACCATTCAACAAAACGCTTAATTCCCACCTCAATTGGCGTGGAAGGTTTAAAGCCTACATCGCGCATGAGGTCGTCCACATCTGCGTAAGTTTCCGGAACATCTCCGGGCTGCAAAGGCAGAAACTCCTTTTTAGCCTCTCTGCCCAAATGTCTTTCCAGGACCGAGATAAAGTCCATCAGCTCCACAGGTCGATTATTGCCTATATTATATAACTTATAAGGCGCAAGGCTCGTTCCCGGATCGGGGTTAATACCGTTCCGTTTCGTATTAGGTTCAGGTTTTTTGTCGATCAGCCGAACGACGCCCTCGACTATGTCGTCTATGTAAGTAAAGTCCCTTTTCATCTTGCCATAGTTAAACACCTTTATGGGCTCCCCGGCCAAAATAGCCCTTGTAAAAATGAACAAAGCCATATCGGGCCTGCCCCATGGTCCGTAAACGGTGAAAAAGCGCAAACCGGTGGCAGGGATGCCGTAAAGATGGCTGTAGGTATGGGCCATCAATTCGTTAGATTTCTTAGTAGCGGCGTATAAGCTTACCGGATGGTCAACGTTATCATGGACGGAAAAAGGCATTTTCCTGTTTGCCCCGTAAACCGAGCTTGAGGAGGCAAAAATTAGATGCCCAGCGCCGTGATGCCTGCAAGCCTCCAAGATGTTTAAAAAGCCTAAGA
>NZ_CALETC010000052.1:0-3865 GCF_937920065.1 Acetomicrobium mobile | reverse complement strand
CCAGGTCGAAGATTTTGCCATGGAATTTCATGATAACATAATGTAACGCAAAGAGCACAAAGAAGGGGGAGACCGTCATGTCTTGTAAAAACATTTACGCTCGGGACAAAAATTATCTAATAGTACGCCTGAAAGAGGATGATGATTTTTTTAAAGAACTTACAGCTATTTTGAAAAACGAGGGAATAGAATCAGCAGTCTTGGTTTCTTCGGTAGGAATGATGAAAGATGTTGAGATAGGATGGTTTAGCGGAGAAGAATACAAAAAGAAAGTTTTCAGCGAACCGATGGAACTTCTTTCCATGACAGGATCGGTTAACGAAAAAGAGGACGGGGAAATCCACATGCACTTTCATGTAATACTCGGCGATTCAGATTTAAATACCGTTGGAGGCCATTTGTTCAGCGCCACGGTACACCAGGCCAACGAACTAGTATTCTTACTGCCAACAAACATAGCTCTGAAGCGGATCAAAGAAGGAGAGGGACTGCTTAGGCTATTCCCGGAGCTGAAGGGAAAGTAAAGTCGTGAGAAATCCTCTTGCGGCAGGGGGCAGAAAAGGCCTTGTCCGAAAAGTGCTCCTTGCCGCTTTTTTAATAAGTCTTTTTTCGTTATTCCTAAACTTAGGAGAAAAAGAGGCTCTCGTCACCGACATCGTCGACGGTGATACCATCGTAACGTTAACCAATCAAGGCAAAAAAGAGACAATTAGATATTTATTGATTGATACCCCCGAAATGCACCACCCACGTCGCGGGGAAGAAGAGCTTGCCAGGAAGGCCAAAATCTTTAACTCTTCGCTCCTTTTAAATAAAAAGATTAGGATAGAACTTGACAAAGAAGAGAGGGATAAATACGGCAGATTGCTTGCTTACGTGTGGGTAAGCACTGAAAATGGGGAAAAAATGGTCAATGAAGCACTGGTAGAGAAGGGGCTGGCTTTGCCTTACTTCATCCCTCCTAACGGGAAATATCTTGGGGTCATAATGGAAGCAACGAAAAGGGCGCGAGGCCAAAACTTAGGCCTTTGGAAGCTGGCACGAAAAAGGATATTTACTCCAAGCCAAATCTATGTTGAGTTGCCCTACTTGGCTGGTAGTTATGTAACCATCGACATAAGGATAGACGAAGTCAAAAAGTCCGGATCGAGGTGGTTATTGTCACAAAGTGGCAGCCGATGTTACCTCGTCATTTACGATAACAACAAACATTTACTTAAAATTAAGGACTCTTTGACCGGGAAGCGGATAAAAGTAGTTGGCAAGATAACCGCATCTTTTTTAGGGGCAGAGATTGTAATATCCGATCCAGCTCAGATCATCGGAATCGCAAAACAACAGTGCCATTTGGTTACATCCCAAAAATAGCGTCGTCAAGCTATATATGACAGTATGACACGCAAACCACGAATTAAAGCAAGAGATGATCACTGCAAGGCAAAAGCGCATTGAGTAAAATTACTGTCCGTGTTCCCAGATTGCATCGGTTAAAATAAAGTTGAAATAAAAGAGTGGTAAGATATCGCCATGGAGGTGGCAGACAATGCTTAAAAGATTATATAGTACAAAAAGGGGTCTTCTTTCCATATTTTTACTTTGCATGTTATCGCTTTTGTTTTTTATCCCCCCGACTAGCCTATATGCCGATCAACTCTTCGGTAAGCTTGACATTAACGAGGTGTCCCTGAAAGGACACAAATTGCATATCCGCGGAGAGACAGACCTACCGCCGGGATCTACCCTTAATATAAAGGTGTCGATCCCGAAGCTAGACAATGACAAGGGAAAGGACCATGATGTAAAGGTTAATATAACTCCCGGAAATTTCTTCATAATGATAGACCTTCCAAAGGAATGGAAAAATAATGACTGGGTTAAATTTTTAAAGCTAAAAGCTGTCTTTGATCCCTGGGAACAACCCAAGAATGTCAAAGTAAAGGTGGGTAAAAATGGAGAAAAATTAAGCGGACCTAAGGTGAAAGTCGAAAAGGGCAAAAAAATAATGATCTCGATAAAAAACGTGATATTTTAAACGAGCTGTTCCATCGAGGTGATGATCGGTAATGAAGGTTAAAGGAAAACATATACTGGTTGGTATTGCCGCCATCCTAATTGTTCTCGTGCTAATCGTCGCTATTTTTGATGTAGGCACGGGGATAGTCAAGGAAATGGCGCCTAAGGCGGCAAAGGACGCCCTGGGGGTCGATTTGACCTTAGAGGCGGTCTCTGGCAACCCCATAAAAGGATATACTTTAAAGAACCTGGCTCTATCCAAAGAAGATGAAGAAATCTTTTCAATAAAACAATTGGAAGCCAAACCCAGTTTGCTAGCTTTAATCGGTGGGAAGTTATATCTAAAGTCCGTGGTCTTGGACGGTGCGCTTTTTGATTTTGACAAAATAGTTGAGCTAGCAAAAAGCTTTGAGCCCAAGGGCACAGAGGAAGAATTGCCTTTGGGGGCTATAAACATTAAATCAAGTGAAATAAAAGGTCCCTTCGGCACTATTGATTTAAGAAATATCGAAATAAAGCCCGAAATGAGCGCAATTAAGGCGACATTAGATGCATCTTACAACGATGTGCTAGCTAAAGGCAATGCTACCATATTGATTAAAGACGGGATCAAGATTGAAAACTTGAGCCTGCAAATTGCCGACGGAGAAATCTTTTTTTCCGGTATCGTAACGCCCGAGCTAGATCTTGAGGGAAAAGTTAAAAACCTCGATCTAGAGCGGTTAAAGAACCTGTGGCCTCCGTTAAAGGAACAGCTGCTGGCCGGAAAGCTGGGCGGCAAAATCAAGTTAATCGGCAAACTGCCCGAAGTTCAAGGAATGGGCGATATAACCTTTACTCAAGGTATGCTTGTGGGCTTGCCTGTTGAAAGAGCAGGGGCCAACTGGAAATACGCAAAAAATGAGCTCCGCTTTCAAGACATCGACGCCAACATCCTAAATGGCGCTATAAAGGGCAATATCGTCATGTCCCTGAGAAACTTGCCGCCTCATCTCGATCTCAATTTAGAGGGTAAAGACATAGATCTAAACCTAATAGCGAAATCTTTCCCCCAAATGGGCGGAAAAATATCCGGCATTGTCAGCAAAGTCAACGTTAAGCTCTCGGGCATGGCAATGGAATTGTCTGGCAATGCCCTTCTTTCCTCAAAGAAGCTTTCCGTCATGGGCCAGACTTTAGAAGAAGTCGAGGCAAACGTGAGAATTGAAAAGGGCAAAACAGTGAAGTTTGAGGCCTCTTCTCGCTGGAATAAAACTCCTCTCAAAGCCAGGGGTGACATCGATCTTTCTAAAGGGCAATTTGTAAACGTGTTGTTATCATGGCAAAATGCATCGCTTGAGACGGCAAAAACCGTTTTGCCTTCTTTGAAGGAATTTCCCATCAAAGGAAATGCCTCGGGAGAGGTGACTATAAGCGGTTCGCTTAAAGATATGCATTCTTTTTTAGTCTCGGGTAAGGCTTGGTCAGAGGGCTTGGTATTTGCAAACGAACAGCTTATATCGCCCTTCGTGAACTTTGAGTTTAAAGATAATGCCCTGAGCTTGAAAGCTTTTTCCGCATCGTGGCGTGGCGCTAGCATAAAAGGTGCCGGTAAAATCACTGATATAACTAAGGCTGCCATGCTCAATTTAGAGGGCAGAGTAGACGGGTTAAATCTTTCTAATTTAAAGCATCTTGTCCCTCAACTATCAAATTACGATCTTGCAGGCGTTGTTTCTTCTCAATGGACATTAAAGGGTCCCTTGAGCTCTCCGGAACTAGCGCTCGATTTTCATTCAAACAAACTCACTTTCTACGGCATGTCGGCAAACAATCTTTCCGGATCGACAAGCTTGAAACCTTTGGACAAAAA
>NZ_CALETC010000051.1:0-1455 GCF_937920065.1 Acetomicrobium mobile | reverse complement strand
TGGCAGAGAAGCTGATAAAACAAGGCAAAAAAGAGGGAAAAGTAGAAGGTAAAATAGAGGGCAAACAAGAGCTGCTTATAAAGTTCCTTCGCCGTAAATTTAACATAACGCCCAAAGAAGAAAAGATGATCCGCTCCGTCACAGACGAATCCAAACTTGACGCGGCAGCAGAAGCCGTGCTTGACGCCAAATCCAAAGACGAAGTTTTAAAGATATTACAGTAATGGAATTAAACTAGCTGGGAGATTGCCGAAAACCTTGAAATGCAACCGTCTATAAAAGTGCTTTATTTTGTCTCAATATAGTGCCGCTCTCCGAAAAGCGGAGTGGTTCTTGCCGATGCCGTTAGAAACATAGATTGGCGGGCACGAACATGAAATGGAAGATTCATTGAACGGGCCGATGATAATTTCGTTAACGAAGTCATATCGAAACTTTTAGCCTTGCTAAGTTAAAAATATTGAGATAAGGCCTACCCCTGGGCAGCCGAGATTTTACGACTTGAACGCTACACGTTGAATGCTACACGTCTCTAAGGTCTTTTGTTTGCCCACGTGCCAGTGCATCAAATTTGGGGTCGCATCTTTGATCTTGAATTTTAATCTTGCAGGTTGATCTTATCTTGCATTATTCCACTCATCTTCAGAAATGCCCGCCTGTCTTAAAATTTCTTTAAGCAGTGGAATACTGATATCCCCCACGTGAGGATTTGGTACCCTTAACTTCAAAGGACCGCGCTTCATAAACGAATGACGTCCGCCGGAATATGGACCGGTAAAACCTAATGCTTTCAAACGTTTGATCAGTTCACGCCTATTTATCGAGTTCATGCTTCACTTGTTATTACGTTAAGGTCGATTCCGCCGATTGTGGGGATAAAATCCCCGTCTCGAAGTTTTAAAATTAGCCATTCTTCAAGGACCTCCCTCAGCACGTCGCGGCATACTTCCAAGGTCTTTTCGTTTGCCCACACGCCGGGGCAGGAAGGAATTTCCCCAAAAAACGTGCCATCCTCGAGCATTTTGTACCTTGCCTCATGCATGGCTGTTTCCACGAAGGCAGTCAATATGGACATTTATCTTCACCTCATTGATAATTATAGAATAAAATTGCATTCTCGGTAATGAATGGGGCTCACGTTTTTAATCTTGAATTTCCCGGCTGAATACCTTTTAAAGGTCTAACGTAGGTTTCTGAAAATGCCAAAATTCAAAACTAAAGATGTGACCCCAGTTATATTAGCTGACCAGCATCCTTATGCCCGACAGATACATAGAATGCTTGTCCTATAGCCTTAAAGCCTGCTGGGTATTTTAAAGGCCTGCCAACAGTTTTAAGGTTATGCTTTTTCATGTACAATAAACTACGTCATTTACTTTCAACGCAAAGGAGGCTTCCCCTGTGCCAAAAGACGACCTTACGCCCAAAGACCCCCACGACAGGCTCTTTAAAAGG
>NZ_CALETC010000050.1:0-2561 GCF_937920065.1 Acetomicrobium mobile | reverse complement strand
AGGCCGATTGCCTCGACGCGGGGATACCGATAAAGGTATCACGCTTTCCCATGGTCGGCAACGGAAGGGCATTGACGCTGGGCGAAGCAGAGGGAATGGTAAAGATCGTAGCGGACTCAAAGTACGAAAAAGTTTTGGGCGTGCACATATTGGGCCCTAACGCTACGGAGCTGATATCTACGGCCTGTATGGCCATGAAGTTGGAGGCGACCGCCGAGGAGATAGCCCAACTTATCATTGCCCACCCCACCGTAGGTGAGGCGTTGAAGGAAGCGGCTTTGTCCGTTCAAGGTAGAGCCATACATCTTCCGAAGGAAGGGTAATGATCGATGAATGGGGAATTTCCGGAGTGGCTTAAGATACCGGCGCCCGATGAAAAAAGCTTATATGAAATGCAGGACTTAATAAAGGGCATGACCCTTCACACTGTCTGCGAGGAAGCCTTATGTCCCAACGTCGGGGAGTGTTTTAAGTCTCGAACGGCCACCTTTCTGCTCATGGGGGACGTATGTACAAGAAATTGCAACTTCTGCGCCGTCAGGCACGGAAATCCCTTGCCCTTAGACCCCGATGAACCTAGACATATCGCTGAGGCGTGCAAAGCCCTTGGCCTTAAATACGTGGTCTTAACCTGCGTAACCCGAGACGACTTGGCCGACGGCGGCGCATCCCACATGGCCTTGGTGGTTGAGGAAGTAAAGAGATTAAACCCCGGCGCTAAGGTGGAGCTTTTGACCTCCGACCTCGGTGGCAGCAGGGATGCCTTAAAAAACTTATTTGAAGCTCCTTTGGACGTCTTAGCCCATAACGTTGAAACTGTTCCTTCCCTTTATCCGGCCGTGAGGCCTCAGGCCAACTACGAACGAAGCTTGGCTGTGATTGAGATGGCAAAGGCCATTGCCCCGAAGGTGCTAACAAAATCGGGGATCATGGTCGGCCTTGGCGAAACATATGAAGAGGTAATCGAAGTAATGAGCGATTTGATATCAGTGGGATGTGATATACTTACTATTGGACAGTATTTACAACCGTCCCCATCTCATCTTCCCGTAAAAGAATTTGTGCCTCCAAAACAATATCAAATGTACGAGCAAAAGGGCCTCGAGCTTGGGTTTAAGTATGTCGTGGCCGGCCCACTGGTCAGGAGTTCCTATAGGGCAAGCGCCTATCAGCCTTAGAAGTATCGTCACGATAAAATATCACATAAAGATAGGAGGTGACAGATCAAGGCCAGGTTACACTTAGCTTAATTAAACAACATTATGAGAGAAGGAGGTAGGATATCATGGCAATTGAAAGGGAAACATTGCAGTGGATGTACAGGAACATGCTAACTATAAGATATTTCGAGGAGCGAGTGGCGGAGCTTTTTGCAGCCGGAAAGTGCTTCGGTTTTGTGCACCTTTACGTAGGCGAGGAGGCTGTGGCCACGGGGGCGTGCGCAAACCTGCGCAAGGAAGACTATATAACCAGTACGCACAGGGGACACGGGCATCTGATTTCCAAGGGCGGAGATCTGAAGCTCATGATGGCAGAGCTCTTTGGAAGGCGTACGGGATATTGCAAGGGCAAGGGCGGATCGATGCACATCGCAGATGTGGAGCTTGGGATACTTGGGGCCAACGGCATAGTGGGCGGCGGATTTCCCATTGCCGTGGGTGCGGGCTTTACGGCCAAGTACAAGGGCACCGATCAGGTGGCTGCCTGCTTCTTTGGAGACGGCGCATCTAACCAGGGAACGTTTCACGAAGGGTTGAACATGGCATCGATCTGGAAGCTGCCCGTCATATTCATCAACGAGAACAACTTCTACGGGATCTCGCTGTCGCAAAGGCGGTCTATGAACGTGCCCGATGTGGCTGCCAGAGCGGCGGCCTATAACATCCCGGGAGTAGTGGTCGACGGCAACGACGTGCTCGCCGTTTACGAGGCAGTCCAAGAGGCCGTCAAAAGGGCTAGGGCCGGCGAAGGGCCGACATTAATTGAGTGCAAGACCTACCGTTACAGGGGACATTTCGAGGGAGATCCGACCGTCTACCGCCCTGAGGAGGAGGTCCGGGAGTGGAAGAAAAAGGACCCCATTCCGCGATTTGAGGAAAAGCTTGCACAGATGGGGATCATGACCGAAGAACAGATGAAGCAGGTTCGTGAGGAGATCGCTGGCAAGATCGAGGAAGCCGTGAAGTTTGCCGAAGAGAGCCCCTGGCCGTCTCCGGAAGAAGTCTTGGAAGATGTGTACGCGTGAGCGAGAGGGGAGGCGAAAACGATGAGAAAGTTGACAATGCGTGCAGCGATAAATGAGGCCTTACGCCAGGAGATGAGGCGCGATCCCAACGTGTACGTCATTGGCGAGGACGTTGGGGTGTTCGGCGGCTGCTTCGGCGTGACGGCGGGGCTGATAGACGAGTTCGGGCCCAAGCGCGTGATAGATACGCCAATCACGGAAAGCGCAATTATCGGCAATGCCCTGGGCGCTGCTGCAACTGGGTTGAGGCCCGTGGCAGAGATAATGTTCATGGACTTCGTTGGCGTTACCATGGACCAGATATACAATCAGGCGG
>NZ_CALETC010000049.1:0-2107 GCF_937920065.1 Acetomicrobium mobile | reverse complement strand
AGTGGTCCCTTTCTTTTTCCCTCTGAAAATCTCCTACAAATATTTTACGCTATCTCTTAAAAACCGATATGTTGTCACTATATTAGTGTATTTGAACTAAGACTCCTGTTTTCCTCTGTTTTCTCCCAGGGCAGCCAGAACAATTCCTGCCAATACCAGCGATCCGCCGAATATCGTAATGGGCATTATCGCCTCGCCCAACACAAAGTAGGCCAAAATAGGGCTTACCACGGGCTCTCCCAACAGGGCGATTGCCACAAAACCTGCTGAAAAATATTTGAGGGACCAGTTGTAACTGCTGTGTCCGATGATCTGAGGAAAGAGCGCTAACCCCCAGAAACATAGCCACATCTTTTTGGGATAACCGAAGAGAGGATAGCCAAGGCATATGATTAGGACGAACAAGATCACCGCTGCAGTGGAATAACAAATTGTTATATATGAAAGCAGAGACAACTTTTGCCTCAGCCTGCGACCGAACAAAAGATAAAAGGCAGCGCACCAGCTTCCGGCTATGGCAAGAAAGTCCCCGTAAAGGGCTTTCCCCCCGAGAGCAAAATCACCTGCGCTTATCACAGCGCTCCCTATCACGCTGAAAGCCACTCCCAGCAGGGACATCCCTCTTAGCCTGTCACTGCTCATGAAGGGCGTAAGCAGGGCAACCCAAATGGGGTTTGTATTGACCAGCACTACGCTACTTGCTACTGTAGTATAATCGAGCGAAGATATCCAAAAAGCAAAATGCAGGCTTAAAAAAGCACCTGAAGCAACTGCAACTTTTAGATCCTTTAACGTCAACGATTTTATCTCTTCCTTGGCGTAATGGCAGGCAAAGGGAAAGAGGAGAAGGCTGGCAAGCCCCACGCGATAGGCGGATATTACCAAAGCCGGCGCTTCCGCAAGACGGATGATTGTTGCTCCCGTCGATACTGCTATGACTCCCGCTCCCAAGACCAGAAATGGCATAAATAATGGCAACGTACCTTTTTTATCTTTCATCAAAGCTCGGCCTCTAATTTAATAATTTGATAAATCTTACGGGTACAGTCGATGCATGGAAATCTTTTGCATTTATAATATTACTAACTTTTCTATCGGACAATGAAACATGTTGTTAAAACAGGAGGTAAATAGGGGGGTAAATAGGATGGAAGGAAATATCGACTCAAATGCCGTCGCGGAGATCTTTGAGCGTATAGCCCTCCTCTTGGAGATAAAGGGAGAGAATAGGTTCAAAATTAATGCATATAGACGCGTTGCTGAAAGTTTGAGAAACGAAAGCAGAGACATATTTGCACTCTACAGAGAGGGAAGGTTAAAGGAAATTCCCGGGGTCGGAAAGGCCATAGAACAGAAAATCTGCGAACTTCTGGAAAGCGGGAAATTGGAATTTTACGAAAAACTGACGGAGGAAGTTCCCGAAAGACTGCTTTCTTTATACGAAGTCCCGGAAATGGGCCCAAAGCGAATTAAATTGGTTTGGGAAAAGCTGGGCATCGATTCGGTGGAAAAACTAGAAAAGGCAGCTCTAGAAGGTACCTTAAGGAGCTTACCCGGCTTTGGGCCAAAGATCGAAAGTAAAATACTTGAAGGTATCATGGCATTAAAAGAAAGGCGCTTAGTCTCCAGATATCCCTTGTGGGAAGGCTGGAACTTGGCTCAAATTATAGTTAACCGTTTGGGTGAATTTGAGGGTGTGGTCTTCATATCTCCCGCAGGTTCTTTGCGACGCATGAAGGAAACGATAGGTGACCTGGACATTTTAGTGGCTGCCGAAAATGATGCAACGAATAAAATAATTAAAGCTTTCACTGATTTTGAAATAGTGCAAGACGTATTACTTTCAGGACCAACGAAAACGAGCGTTAGATTTAAGAGCGGTCTCCAAGGCGATTTGAGAATAGTCGAGCCCTCGAGATGGGGGACAGCTTTACAGTATTTTACCGGCAGTCAACAACATAACATCTCTCTGAGAGAAATTGCGCTCAAGAAAAACTTGAGCTTGAGCGAATATGCCCTGACCGATAAAACAAGCAACAAAGAGATACTTTGCTCTAGCGAGGAAGAAGTATACGAGAAACTTGGAATGAGTTGGATACCACCAGAG
>NZ_CALETC010000048.1:0-5786 GCF_937920065.1 Acetomicrobium mobile | reverse complement strand
CTTTGATGCCAAATCTTCGTCGGTCAAAATTTCGTACATGGCTTCAGCTATTTGCTCTGGCGAATCTGGGTCCACCAAAAGCGCAGCATCTCCGACAACCTCGGGCAAAGAAGACACATTAGAAGTGATGACAGGAGTGCCACAGGCCATAGCTTCCAGTGGAGGCAAACCGAATCCCTCCCACAAAGAAGGAAAGACAAACACGTCAGCTCCTGAATACAGGAGGGGTAATTCTTCTTGAGGCAAATATCCAAGAAAGCGAATCTTATCCCTGACGGTTTTATCAAGATTCTGGTATGTCTTATTGAATGCTTTGTTCTTCCACCCTCTACCTCCTCCAAAGACCAAATCCGGTACCCGCTTTATCTCCATCATTTTACACAAAACATTATATGCATTAAGCAACCCGACTGCGTTTTTTCTGGGCTCCAAGGTGCCCAAGAATAAGATATATCGCCCTAATGAATGTTTTCGCTTAAAAGCATTTAACGAATGTATATCTGCTATAGGCCCATAAATATCATGATTCACGCCAAGAGGTATAACTGCTATCTTTTCATTAGGGTAATTATAAAAATTGATTATATCGTTTTTGGTGCTCAATGACGGAACGATAACCCGGTCTGCAATATCCAAAGAAAATCGCAGACAAGCTTTTAATGTGATATAGTTCTTGAGTTCTATTGTTCTGGGGAATCGAAGAAAGGCGAGATCGTGAACGGTCAAAACTGTTTTGGCTCCTCTAATTGGAAAGGCTATAAAATTGGTAAAATGGACCATATCTACTGCGGTTAACAGCAGCCGAGAAACTATTTTTCCAAAACATTTGGATAAGAGTGAGACAAAAGCTCTAGGCAAGGGAGCATAAAAATGATAACGTGTTTTTGGCCTTGCATTCCATCCGAGCGGTAAATCTGGGTCTTTGGATTTTAGACTAAGAGAAAATAATAAGAATTCGTCTTCTGTAAAATTGATAAACTGTTCCAACAAGCTATAACAATACCATCCAACACCTGTTTTCTGTTTCAACAGCGGAGAGCAATCGAAGGCGATTTTCATGACAACACCTCACGCAACTCGTAGCACCCCTTGTTTTTCTTTGTAACTTGACGTTTAGGCCTTCGTCAATATAATATGTTTGACAGCCTTGTAGTGCAACGAGAAATCAAAGGGCTTTATAAATCTCCAGTCTTTCAAATTGGAGTGAAGAGCGATAAAAGGACTTTTATGTTTCTTCGCCGCTTTTTTTATTTTATTGCATCCGGTCTTTCAAGCACAATTGCAAGCCATGTCCCCGACAAACGGAGGCATTACCGGCCTTTGGGAATACCCAACCGCCGAAATCTTAAATGACGGACAGGGAAGATTTGGTTACACCGATGCAAATCCCTACATTACATATTACCTTGCCATGGGTTATCTTCCAAATGTCGAACTTAACTTTCGAATCACTCATGTTACAAATGTTCCTTTAAATTTAGAAAAATACCCCCGATTTGGCAGCTATAAAGATCACGAGTTTGACGTCAAATATCTGCTTTTACCTCAGGAAGACTTGAAGCCAGCCATAGCCGTTGGCATCATGGACATAAGCACTACGGAACATTTCAGGTCTCACTATATAGTGAGCACTTATAGGATTGGTGACTTTGCTTTTACTGGAGGCTGGGGCTCGGATCGCATGGGAGGTTCCTTTTGGGGAATGTCGTGGCAACCTTACGACTGGTTAGAGTTAAAGGGCGAGTACGGATCTATGGATTACAGCAAAGACATATTCGGCAGAAAACGCCCCATAACCAAAGTCGATGCCGATTATAACTACGGAGCCGTTATTAAAACCTCTTGGGCCGATATAAGCGTGAGCTATCAAAGAGGAGATGAGCTGTGCATTGCTGTGTACCGTCCATTCGATTTGCGAGACCGCCCGATATTCGGCAATAAAAAACGCTCATATCAAAAAGCTCCTTTAAATAACTTGAAATCTTGGGCAGACGTGGGTACACTTGATCTCATCAGCGATGTATCTGTCGTCATCCCAAACAGACTAGGGGTTAGAAATGTCGAGGTAAAAGCTGACCGGCGCAATAAAAACTTACTCATAAGTTACGAAAACGTGGGCTATAGCTCGGAGGCGGAGGCCATGGCGAGGGTTTTATACCTCGCTTCTCATCTCATTCCCTGGGACACCGAAGCCCTCGTACTGAGGGCATGCGTTCGAGGAAAACCCGTGACCTGCGTCGAAATTCCTGGCGAGCACTGCGCGCTTTTGAGGTTAAACGCCCTTAGAAAAGAATATGCTCAAGAGACAATCGCTTACTGGGCAGACCCATCTTCAAAAGAAATCGACGAGGAGATCTGGAGCTACAGGACAGACCCGACGGCCCCGGACAAGGGGGAACACATTTACAAAGCTTACGTTGCATACGAACCCAGGATTTTACGGTCAGACTACGAAGATTACGATGCCCGTTGGAGCGTCGACGTGGCTTATGAATGGAACTCCACCCATGGCCAGGGAGGTGTCTTTGACGTTCGCATCCCCGTAAAAAGACATGGCAAGGAAGAAGACTTCGCGTATGAACCATGGACCAACGAAAAGACAAGAATATGGCAGGCAGTGTTTAGCAACATGGAGCGTATTGATAAGAACACTTTCGAGCTTTACGAAGCCGGATGGCTTGACGCCCTTTGGTTTGGCGGAAATTATTGGAGGCGGACTTATTTCGATAATGGTCGTTATTTCACAGGGATAAGGCTTGGATTAGTCCACGAACGAGACCCCGAGGGCTTTGCATCCTTGGCAGATGACCCTATCTGTCTGTATCATGACGGATGTGAGAACATCGACTTGGAAAACGATGGCTGGATGGGAGCTGCTTTGTTTCAGGTTGGATATCACGAACCTCGCTACGATTTGGATCTTATGGCCGAAGTGGGAAAGTTTGTCGACGATGACGATACAGGCTTTAAATTGTCGATGATGAGACATTGGGATGACGTCGGAATCGGGTTTTACGTAACGCGTGCTGATAGATTGAGATCGGGCAAGGATTACTCCTTCGTCGGAGTCGAATTAGAAATACCTACGAACATATTCTTTGGATCTGACACGAATTATATATGGAATCAGGATATAATAATGACGGGCGGTTGGCCTTACTATACCGGCAGAGTGCCATGGCATTGGAAGGATCCCGATCTAATGTGGGGACAGCTGAATCCCGATAGATTGATAAAAAATTTATACGAACGGCTAGAAGAAGGCCAAAATATGGCAAAAGATGAGAAATATCGATTTACAGGGAGGCAATAGGCATGTACCGCGAAAAGTTAAAGTTTGTTCTTATCCTTTCTTTCATTGTTGTTTTTATGTGTTTTGTATCGTTTGTTCTTATGGCTCAGGCGCAAGAAGGCGTGACTTCAGCCCCGGGTGGACCAGCACAAATCCCAAGCGGAGGCACTGGCCAAGCTCCAGGCTTGCCGCCGAGCCTTCAAAACATTCAGAACATATTGCAAAATGCAGCGCCAGAAGCCCCTGCCCCACAGCCAAGCGAGCCAGCGCCTCAAGTTGAGGTTGAAGCAGAGACGCCCGCCGTTCCGGCTCCATTACCGGAAGTAGGCGAGGAGATGACACCAGAGGCCTTTAGCGCCCTCACTGACGCCCAGCTGGACCAGCTTTTTTTAAGCACCCCTGCTTCCCAGGTCATGCGGATGCTTCCCAGATTTGGATTAGATTTCTTCAGGCGGGCTCCTTCGACGTTTGCCCCCGTGACGGCCGTACCGGTAGGCCCCGACTATGTGATAGGTCCAGGCGACGAAATTCGGATCTCCCTTTGGGGTATGGTAGAAGGGCAGTGGAATGTCGCGGTCGATCGCGATGGCAATTTAAACCTTCCCCGCGCCGGAGTCATAGGAGCAGCTGGTATGACCTTTTCTCAGTTACAAGATGCCATCAAAAAAGAATACTCTCGATATTATACTGATTTCGATTTAAACGTCACCATGGGACAACTTCGCACTATTCTAGTTTACGTCGTTGGCAACGCAAGAAGACCAGGAGCCTACACGGTATCTTCCCTCGCGACCTTGGTCAATGCGTTAGTCGTATCGGGAGGACCTAACCAAACGGGATCGATGCGCAACATACATGTTCGCCGAAACGGCGAAATCGTAACCACCTTTGACATGTACGACATGCTCCTTGAAGGAGACACCTCTAAAGACATACGTTTGATGCCGGGCGACGTTATATTTATAGGCGAAGTCGGGCCCTTGGTGGGCGTCGTAGGCAACGTAAAAAGGCCCGGATTATACGAAATAAAAGAAAGAGTCAGGCTTGGCGAACTAATCGATATGGCAGGCGGCCTTACAGGACAGTCATTTAAAGGCCGCGTTCAAATCATGCGAGTTGAAAATCGCCAATACCTTACTCTACTTGAAGGCGACTTAGATACATTGGGCGCAGATTTCTTGCGAAAGTTCGCCGTCCAAGATGCTGACATCGTACGCCTCTTCCCGGTAGCTCGAAGCACGAGGACGGCACGTATAACGGGACCTGTGGCAACGCCAGGCGAGTACGCCATAGAACCGGGGGTAACCAAGCTTTCGGAAGTCATAAAAAGGGCGGGCGGATTAAGCTACATGGCTTCAAATCAGGCCGAGTTAACGAGGGTAATAGTTACGCAAGAAGGCCCTGTCACTCAACATTTGCACATAAACCTGGAAAAAGCCCTGGGTGGAGATCCGCAAAACGACATCCCTCTGGAAATGAACGATTACATTTTTGTCAGGACCGTGCCGGAGTGGGATTTATACGCCACCGTCACCATTTCAGGAGAAGTTAAATACCCCGGGGTCTACACAGTAAAAAAGGGTGAGACTTTGTCCGATCTCATAGAACGTGCAGGCGGCTACACGGACCGCGCCTTCCTGCCGGGGGCCATATTCACCAGGGAATCGGTTCGTGAATCGCAACAGCGCGGCATAGAGGAAATGGTCCAACGTTTGGAACGAGAACTTTACACGGCAAGCGCTGCAGGCACCGCTTCTTCTTTGACGACTGAGGATGCACGATTGGTCGAACTGGAAACACAGCAAAAAAGCAGGATGCTTGACGTGTTAAGACAAACAAGAGCCACAGGACGGGTGGTCATAAGGCTTGAAGATCCGCCTACGTTGCTTAAAAAAACTCCCTATGATTTGGTGCTTGAGGAAGGCGATCGCCTTCACATACCACGCGAGGCTCAAACCGTAAACGTCGCCGGCAACGTTCTCAATCCTTCTTCGTTCATATATGAGCCTTATACAACTCACCAAGACTATATCGAAAAAGCCGGGGGATACGGCAGAACTGCGGACAGGGGCAGGGTATATGTCTTAAAAGCCGACGGCAGCGCGATGCGCGTAGGGAATTTAAAAAAACCACCCTATCTCGAGCGTGGCGACACTGTTATTGTTCCAGAAAAAATCCAGGTCGTATCAGACCTTAGAATGACAAGGGACATAGTAGATATCGTCTACAAGACAGCCATAAGCGCAGCCGTGGTCGTGGATGCATTTGACTAAAGGCCGGTCTTTGAAGGAGTGAATTATATTGGCAGCGGATGAGCAAAAGAAAGAAAACCTAAACCCAAACACAGAGGAACAGGTATCTGTGCCAGGTGAAGGGTACTATCAATACGAGGAAGACGAGATCGATCTGCTCGATCTAGCATTAGTGTTAGCCAAACACAAAAGGTTGATCATAGGTATCGCCTTTGTTGCCTGTCTTGTCGCTTTAATATTGG
>NZ_CALETC010000047.1:0-3245 GCF_937920065.1 Acetomicrobium mobile | reverse complement strand
TTTATGGCGATGATTACCTCGGAGTCCCTCATTCCCGCCAGATGCTGCGGGCTTCCCGAGATACCGCAGGCGATATAAAGTTTTGGCTTGACCGTATTTCCGCTAAAGCCAACCTGATGTTCCTTTCCTATCCATCCTTCGTCCACCAGAGGCCTGCTTGACCCGACGACTCCTCCCAAAAGCTTCGCGAGCTCTTCAAGCATTTTGAAGTCCTCCGGCCTTTTAAGTCCCCTTCCGCCCGATACGATGACCTCGGCGTCGGCAAGGTCTATGCCTTCGATGATATGTTCGCTGATGACCTTCCAGGAAGGGTCGCTTGAAAGGGGCGTCATGTTGACGACTACGCCCTCCCTATTTTCGTCCTTACTGGCACGCTGCATGACCTTGTATCGCACCGTCGACATGCTGGGAGTGGTCTTGGTCTTTATGTGAGCCAAAATATTTCCCGTGAAGGCCGGCCTTGTCTGAATAAAGGTACCGTCTTCGTCTATGGAAAGGTCCGTGCAATCGGCCGTCAGTCCCGTCTGCAAATCTGCGGCAACTCTAGGGGCAAGGGACCTTCCTATGTGAGTCGATCCAAAGAGGATGGCGTAAGGGTTTATCTTTCTCGCCAGAGCAACCAGATTTGCCTTATATAAAAACGGGTCGTAATTGTAAAAGGACGGGTCATCAAACAGGTAGACCCTTTTTGCGCCGTAATAGATTAACTCCTGCGCTTCGCCCCTTACATTGCTGCCCAAAAGCACCGCCGAGACCGTAAGGTCGCGGTTACCGCTTAACTCAATGGCCTTGCCCAAAAGCTCAAAGGCGACGGGGTGAACCCTGCCCCTGCGCTGCTCGGCAAAGATGAGCATTTCCCTTTTATCGCTAACGGTCATATCAATCCCCTCGATTCGAGAACGGCCATGATCTCCTTTAATCCCCTCTCGGGGTCCTTGTATATTCGACCATTTCTTTGCCCCTCTTCGGGCACTTCTATCTTGTATACCCATGTCGGGGACCCGTTGAAGCCCAAAAGGCCTTCGTCGGCCTCGATCTCCTTGGCATCCATCTTCTTTACCTGGGCCTTTCGGGCATTGAGCTTTTCCCTGAACCCCGGGAGGCGTGGGGAGTTTATGTCCTTGGTGACGGAGACGACCAATGGAGGGCTTGCCTCCACCTCGTATATCATGTTTTCAAGCTCTACCCTTGCCTTAAATTTTCCATCTTCGTAATCTAACCTTGACGTATAGGGCAGGTAGGGAATCCCAAGTCGCTCCGATACCTCGCCTCCCACCTGTCCCGTGTCGCCGTCTACTGTCTTTTCGCCGCAGATCACTATGTCGAAATCGCCCATGGCTTTTATCGCCTGCGAGAGGGCGTAAGAGGTCGCCAAGGTGTCAGAACCCGCAAACTTCTTGTCGGTGAGCAAAATGGCCTCGTCGACGCCACGCGCTATGGTGTCCTTGAGGGCCTGCTCCGCGTCGCTCGGGCCCATGGATATGGCGGTCACCCTTCCGCCATGGCGCTCTTTAAGCCTCACGGCCTCCTCTATTGCGTTGAGGTCAAAGGGGTTGATCTCCTGCGGTGCCGAACTCCTGTCCACCACTCCCCTGGCTGCGTCGAACTTCACCCTTTCTATGTCCGGCACGACCTTCGTCAGCACGATTATATTCATTGCTTGTTACCCCCAACTTTTAACGATTATTGTAAATAATTACATAGTATAGCACAATGTGCAGCCACGTCCATTTTTCCCGCCAAAGCTTCAGGCGCTTCATGGCCGATACATTTTCGGGCCGATGAGGGCAGCCGCTTTGTCGGGAGGCGCAAGGTATAATTGCTCTGCTGGAAAAAATGACGATTGTGTATTATGATTGTTGCTAATCACTTTATGATAAAGAAGGGAATTGATGTCATTTGAGCGAAAAGTATAACAAGATCACGCCGGAAATACTTGAAGAGCTTAAAAGCATCGTTGGACCGGATAACATGGCAACAGATGAGTCAGCCATAGAGGCCTATTCCTGCGATGAATCGGGCAAGGTCTACGCCAGGATGCCCGACGTAGTCGTAAAGCCTGAGAATGCTCAGCAGGTATCAAACGTGATGAAGCTGGCCAACAGGGAAATGATACCCGTTACGGCAAGGGGTGCGGGAAGCGGGATCGCCGGAGGCGCCATTCCCATAAAAGGCGGAATACTTCTTTCCCTGGAGAGGATGAACAGGGTGCTTGAGATAGACAGGATAAACCGCGTCGCCGTCGTCGAGCCGGGCGTGGTCACCAACGACTTGTGCCAGATGGTCCTCAAGGAAGGCCTCATGTATGCCGGATACCCCATGAGCACGGAGACGAGCTTCATAGGCGGCAACATCGCCACCAATGCCGGCGGGGCCAAGGTCATCAGATACGGAAGCACGAGGCGACACGTCCTTGGGATAGAGGTCGTGCTTCCCACGGGAGACGTCCTGGAGCTGGGCGGCAGGATAAGAAAGCAGACCTGGGGCTACGACCTGCTTCAGATCATCATAGGCTCCGAGGGCACGCTCGGAGTGGTGACCAAGGCCATATTGAACCTTGAGCCGGCACCCGGAGACACCGTCACCTTCCTGGCGCCCTTCCCATCCATCGAGGAGGCCGTCGAGGCGGTCGCTGCGATCTTAAGGGCTGGGGTTGTATTAATGGCCTGCGAGTTCATGGATCAGCTTTCAACGAAGTGCGCCACCAAGTACCACAACACCACGTTTCCCATGCAGGATGAGGCAAAGGCATTCCTCATAATCCAGGTGGAGGGACAGACGCCCGAACAGCTGGACATGTACATAGAAAAGGTGGGCGAGACCTGCCTGGAACACGGCGCCATGGAGGTCTTCACCGCCGAAAGCAGCACGGAGTCGCGAAACATCTGGAAGGTCAGGGAGAGCTTCGCCGAGGCCGTACGCGCGGTGGATCCCAACGCCTCCCTCAGCGGAGACATGGTCGTGCCTATGTCAAAGATATCGGAGATGGTGAAGGCCGTGGGAGAGACGGCAAAGAAATACGACATTACAATCGCCCTGGGAGGCCACATCGCCGACGGCAACATCCACCCCCTGTTTTTCAAGCCCGACCGCATCCCCCTTGAGGAATGGCCCGACTTCGTGGAGAACATAGTCGATGAGCTCATAGGCGTGGCCATAAGCTTGGGAGGAGTCGGAAGCGGCGAGCACGGCGTCGGTTTCTTAAAGAAACATACCTTCATGAAGTACGAGGCGAAAAGCAAGCT
>NZ_CALETC010000046.1:0-1168 GCF_937920065.1 Acetomicrobium mobile | reverse complement strand
TCCGTCAAGGCATACCCCTGAAACAATCAAGCCTTCCTTTTCCAAGCGATTTCTGTAATCATTATTAAACTCCCATCTATGACGGTGTCTCTCGTACACCGTGGTCAACCCGTATGCCTTGTAAGCCAACGTATCTGTTTTTATCTCGCAAGGATAAGAACCCAATCTCATGCTTCCGCCAATTTTTGAAATAACTTTTTGCTCCTCGAGTAAATGGATTACCGGATTAGGAGTCCCGGGATCAAACTCTGAACTATGAGCTGATGCTATGGAACATACATTCCTTGCAAATTCGATCACAGCTATCTGCATCCCAAGGCACAAGCCAAAATAGGGAATTAGATTTTCGCGCGCATATCGCGCTGCCATAATTTTACCTTCGACACCTCTTCTGCCAAACCCCCCCGGGACAAGAATAGCATCTACCCCTTTAAGGTTGTCAACACCAAGTCTCTCAACTTCCTCGGCTTCAACATAACGAATACAAACTTTAGCATTGTTATTTACGGCAGCATGTTCTATGGCCTCGTTTACCGAAAGATAAGCATCTTTATGACCAATATATTTGCCTACCAATGCTATTTCGGCTCTTTTAGAGGGCGATTTACTTCGCCGCAGGTAGTTCTCCCACTCCCGTAGGTCGGGCTCACCAGTTCTATCTAGACCCAACATTTCCATGACCATAACATCGAAGTTTTGCTTTTGTAAAAGAATCGGAATCTCGTAAATGTTATCGACATCTATTGCCTCGATAACGGCTTTTTTCTTAACATTACAAAATAGAGCTATCTTATCTTTTACCTCATCATTTAGTGGACGACTTGTCCTGCAGATTACTATATCGGGCTGTATCCCTATCCGCCTGAGCTCGTTCACGCTATGTTGTGTTGGCTTTGTCTTAGACTCTCCTGCAGTGGGGATAAAAGGAACTAAGGTAACATGGCAATAAATCACGTTTTCACGACCTACCCTATAACCAAGTTGCCTTATTGCCTCCAAGAAAGGCTGTCCTTCTATGTCCCCCACAGTTCCTCCGATCTCGATCAATACCACGTCATAGCCTTCCCCAGCCTTCAGTATCCTTTCCTGTATCTCGTTCGTAATGTGTGGAATCACTTGAACGGTAGCCCCCAGATACTTCCCCTCCCGTTCTTTTTTTATAACCGAA
>NZ_CALETC010000045.1:0-1724 GCF_937920065.1 Acetomicrobium mobile | reverse complement strand
ACCCAACGCCTGGCTTTTCCTCCATAAGTTTGCGAAAATTTGAATTTCCCAATCCCGCTCCGCTGGGCTGTAATAATAGGTTTTCTTTCGTCCGTCTCCTGCTGTCAATGTACTGTAGATAGTAATTGGAGAAAGGGTTTTAACTTGTATCGGTCGGGCAAATTTTGGTTTTTCTTCAACATCTATTCGAAGCAACTCACACTGTTGTGGCCCTAATTGTATTTTGCCTTTTATTAAGAGATGCTTTACAAAGGATTCAAGTACATCTTCGTGGATGGAGCTCATATGCATTTTAAGGGGGCCGGTAAATTCGATTGTTTCCCTATTCATCAAATACCTTCCATATATACGACTAAAGGTAAAAAAGCGAAATTGTCTTTTTCCAAAAGCTAATCCCTCATTATGCAACTTGCCTGAGACAAGTCCATCCAGGTTGCTATAGATCAAGCCCTGGATCAGACTGTTATAGTGGATGGGAAGGGTTAACTTTTCCGACTGCGGGGAAAATTCAATCGTTATCCTCATAGGCTCTTCTTTCACCTCCCTTTGCATCGAGCATGCGAATATTTTTACAAAAAAGATAAATTACAATATAGGCACAGAAACTGCACATTTATGTAAAATGTAAAACCTTACAATCTAAAGTGAGCAATTTTTGCTCCTGGTTACATATCGTTTCAATCATTTTACTTAAGTGACGTGGGGCGAAAAAGGCCCACTGGTTTTAAAAGGGACTTCATAGAACTTATTCGGACGGTTCATGGCGGCAACTTTACATGTTTATCGTCAATTTCATAGTCATTTCCATTGCACGCATTAGAGGTGTTAATACTCTGGGAAAAGATTGCTTGCGCAATGCATAGAAGAGCATGATAGGTGAGATATCGTCAAGCGATACAGACCACGATAAAAGGACTATTTATCAAGTTAATAGAATATATTTTCAGCTTGCAACTTTTATATCATGACCTGTCAGAAAAATCAACAGCTTTTAATTCTATTATCTAGATTATGCATTATATAGTATATAAAAGAATATTCTAAAGGATTTATAAAATTTAAGAATTTACTTGAACTATCCATCAACTGCAT
Organism: Acetomicrobium mobile; assembly: GCF_937920065.1. NCBI lineage: Bacteria > Thermotogati > Synergistota > Synergistia > Synergistales > Acetomicrobiaceae > Acetomicrobium > Acetomicrobium mobile. Next base: position 632 of record NZ_CALETC010000045.1, on the reverse strand, counting down.
ATAATGCCTGAAGAAAAAGGCCAGATATTCCCGATGACAAAAGACAAAGTGCAGAGGTTTTTTAAGATCCAGGAGTTCTTTTATATAAGTATATATCTCAAGAAGCTTATCCCTGCCATCTCTTGTCGCGACGTTTTTGCAGATTTTTACAAAAATTTTAAAACGCGAGCAATGTTAGAACGCAACGCTCATTGACAAAATAAACATTAAAAAGTAGTATGTGATATATACCAAATACCGTATGGTAGCCTGGAGGGAGAATAATGGGCAAGGTCAAGTTTATCGTAGCTACAACGCTTTTTATATTTCTTTTAGCGAATAGTAGCATTGTTTATGCTGACGCACCATATCATATCGGCATCGTAACTGGCACAGTTTCGCAGGGAGAAGATGAACTTCGCGGCGCTGAAAGGCTTATCGAAGATTATGGTGATGCATCGTCCGGTGGCATGATAGCTCACGTAACCTATCCTGATAACTTTATGCAGGAAATGGAAACAGTGATAAGCCAAATAGTTGGACTTGCCGATGACCCTTTAATGAAAGCGATTGTCGTCAACCAATCAATACCTGGAACCACAGAGGCCTTTAGGCGTGTTAAGGAAAAGAGGCCGGATATTTTGTGCTTTGCT
>NZ_CALETC010000044.1:0-2138 GCF_937920065.1 Acetomicrobium mobile | reverse complement strand
TGCTAATCGCAAGGATCATTAATAATATCAACTCGAAAAAGTGGCCAGGTGGAGCATTATGGGTGTTTTATTTGCGAGTGCTTCTGGGCTTCATGCTTGCTGCTTCAGTGGTTCTGGGATTTTATGCCTTCGCTGGGATAAGCATACTGAACTGAACTTAAACCAAATTCAGCTAGGTTCAGCTATGACGTGGGGTGATATAATGCGAATTGCCATTATTTTACTTATTTTGCTTTTTAATATATTATCATGTGCAGATGCTAGTGTAACCTACACTTTGCCGGAGGTCAACAAGATAGAAGCCGAAAAACATATGGTAGCTGCAAGGCGATATTTTTTAAGCGGAGATTATCTCAATTGCATTGAAGAATTAAGTGCAGCCCAACGAGAAAATATTTATCTGGTAGGCGTGTATCTTTTAAGATCCTTATGCGAAAGGCGTCTGGGCATGTGGGATAAATCGTTAACATCTATACACTATTATTTGGAAGTTGAAAGCGCAGACGTACGTGCCAGGTTAATTGAAGATCAAATTGAAAAAGAAAAGAGTTTTTTAAAGAATGTATTGTCAGGTAAAATCGAAGTCAATTCGATTCAGGCATATAAACAACCTTTCTCATTATTCTACAATCTTCCCTTGGGTTCAAAGCCGAAGACAAAAGCCCTAGGAAAAGCAAGCTCTTTCGAAGGTAGGTTGTGGATCTCTGATACGGAAGGCAATAAAGTTTTTATGATCGAAAGAAACAAAAAACCGGTCCCATTTGACATTGACAATCCCGTTTCAGTAGTGCCCTTGGATTTTGACGAGGCGATTATCGTAACCAAGGAAGGGCAGATATATAAAGTCAATGTGAGTGAAAACAACAAAAACCTCGAACACATGCACGTTAAAAAGGTGGCAAGCCTTCCTATAATTGCCTCGGATGCTGTTGTCATAGGCGAAAAATTTATACTTGTGGGCGACGTAAAAGAAGGCAAATTAACGTGTGTCGATCTTGAAGATGGAAATATTTCATATACTTGGACGCCAACGGATGAAGGACGTTTTGAGCCACTGGCTTTGTCTTATGGCGGCTACTTGGTAGCCATTGCGGATAGGGGATCCAACTCTGTAATCTTCATGGATCCTTGGGCTAAGGAAGTCGTTTTTAAAGAGCAAGTAGAACTTTTAAGAGATGTAGAATGGATTTCACCAATAGATTACGTCGTCTTGAGCGAGGATGGATCACTATACATAGGAAACATCTTAAAAGATTCGCTAAAAAAACCTATCGAAGAAAAACTCGAAAACTGCTGGTGTTTAGCAAGGTATGAAGATAAAATTATAGCGCTTGATACGGCTTTGAAAAACACCTTTTTGATCGAGCAAGTTTTAAAATTAGAAAATCTCATCGCCTTTGCTAACTTATATATGTTGGAAAAAGGGCCCGATCTCGGTTTTTTACGCTTAAAAGCCAATTTAAATATTCCCGCAATTTCTAATTATGAGCAAAAGACCCCTTCCCTTATAGTGGGTTTTGGCGAAAACTTCCTCCCAAGCAAATGGGAACGAAAAACTTATATGAACCAAAAGCCAGTCCTTGAGATTGCTTTGGCAGATAACTACGAAATTTTTTTAAGGAAAATCTATACCGTTGGCAACGTGTGGCCTTCCAGACTTGTGATGAAACAAGGACCCCATCTTTCTGGAATAACTGACGATTTTGTGCTAATGTTGGCAGGGTTAAGTCTCAGAGAAGGCATAGCCATTGATTTGCACATGAAAGACGGACCATTGCCATTGAGTTTGACAATGCTTTCGTACATATCGGGAGGAAAAATTAAGTTCTCCTCGTCACATCAAAGCGATGACTCTAAGTCAATGGGACTTGAAGGGGAAGTTTTTGTAAGCCTCCCCGAAAAGAGCATTTTGCTCAAAGCGGTTGTTTTTGAGCCGCTTTTGGCCGTTTTCGGGAATATAAACGGCATCCCCTTCCGAGACTGGATCCCCATGGATTTTTTATTCAACTACTAACTAATGCAACCGATAGGAGGATTAACTATGAACTTTCTTGTAAGAAAAGCGTTAGATGGAGATCATCGTGCAATAGCAAGGTTAATTTCATTGGTTGAGAACGAGTCATCCTTTGCGAGTCAGA
>NZ_CALETC010000043.1:0-3602 GCF_937920065.1 Acetomicrobium mobile | reverse complement strand
CCCATTAAGAAAGTAGGTTCTTACCACCATCATATTTTTATGTCAAAATTCCTATACTAAAGATTTCAGAGCCGCATTTTTACTCACAATCAATTTAGGGTGCTAAATTAATCTTAGAATCGTTGCATTAATATATCTTGTAATAAATCCCAATCATCCCAAACATGTTCGTACAAACGCCTATACAGCGTATAAAAAGCTCTGGCTCTTTTAGTCTTTTCCATATCGGGTTGATATTGCCTTTCCAACCTCACAGTTTTTTTGACAGCTTCCTCGATATTCTCATATAGGCCTACAACTACCCCTGCAACAAGAGCTGTACCTTTTGCACCAAACTCCGAACCTTCAGGCACCTCTAAAGGAAGGCCTGTCATGTCCGATAAAAGCTGACACCAGAAAGCGCTTTGAGCTCCACCACCGGATATTCGCACACGATTGATCTTTATGGGGATATATTGATAACAATCCATCATTGCAAATCCTACGCCTTCATAGACAGCCCTGACTAAATTGTCCCTATTATGAGTAGCGGTAATGCCAAAAAACTGAGCTCTTGCAGTAGGCTTAACAAAAGGAGCCCTTTCTCCACTCGCGCTTAAATAGGGGTGGTAAATAATTCCTCCAGCCCCTATATCCAATCCTTTCACGTGTTCTTCTACCACATCGTAAAATGACATATTTCTCTTTGCCGCCTCTTCCTCATAAGTCCTGCCCACTTGTGCCAAAATCCAGTCGAGGTTAGGCGTTCCCATCATTACTCCCATGGCCCTAACCCATAGCCCGGCGAATCCGTGACACATTGTAAATCCAACATTCAATGGCTCTATATAAGGACCGTCCATGACGACCTCATTAAAACAAGTAGTACCAATTATGGAGCAGGCATCACCAGGGTGTATAGCGCCAACGCCCGTTGCAGTGGCTATGACGTCAAAGGGCCCACCTACTACCGGAATGCCAGATGGCAATCCCAGTAAGGATGCAGCTTCATCGGTTAAAGGAGCGTAATTTTCAAGGGGAGTTTTGACGGGAGGCAATAAATATCTATACTTCACAGTTCCATACATCTTTAACAGCTCTTCGGAATACTGACGTTTTGCGATATCAAAATGTGGCACGCAGCCATCTGTCTCATCGGTAGTGATTTCTCCTGTTAATTTATACTTTAACCAATCCTTACAGTACAAAGCCCAGCGGGATTTTGCTAGAGTTTCAGGCTCATTTTCGTCGAGCCATTTTATGATGGCAGCCTGTACGCCCGGGAAAAGGGCGGATCCCAAAATTTTATACGCATTTTCACTAATGCCCTCGGCTTGCCATCTGGCTATGAGATCACCTGCCCTTCCATCGGACCACAAAATTGCAGGACGGACCGGCTCACCTTCTTCATCTATGAGCCAACATCCGTCACCTTGTCCGGTTACCCCTATGGCACATATATCTTTGGCAGGCACACCACTTTTTGCGACAGCCTCATTGACTGTTATAACAACGGCTTCCCATACCTCCAGCATATCTTGTTCATCCCAATTTGGCCTTGGGTTCAGTACGGTTGTCTTTTGTCTACCCACGGCCAACTCATTTCCCTCGTCATCAAAAACTACGCTTTTGACCATAGATGTACCCGCATCTATCCCTATCAAATACTTTTCCACTACAATCCCTCCTCTCTGACAGCAAACTGCCCCTTCTTTATAGGGCAAGACCTCTAAATGACATTAAAGATTTTAGTTAGGTAGCATGCCCATACTTAGGCAAATGCCTCTTTATTAACACAATTGTTAAGTTCTCCAGTGTTGAAGTAGGCAAAAAGAGCTTCTGCAACTGTCTCCACACCTCTGATCGCGCTTCTTTTAGATGCACCGGCTATGTGTGGTGTCAGAAGGACGTTATCCAGTTTCGTCAAAGGATGATCGGCAGGCAACGGCTCCGGATCAAAGACATCAAGCGCCGCCCCTTTTATTCTTCCTTTTGATAGAACTTCGTAAAGGGCATCATAATCCACCACTCCACCCCTTGCCGTGTTGATGAAATAAGAAGATGGCTTCATCAAGTTAAATCTACTTTCATCCATCATCTTCTCCGTCTCCGGAGAAAGCCTGACATGCAAGCTTACCACATCTGCCGTCTTCAAAAGGTCATCAAGGCTTGCACTTTTATAACCAGCGTCTTCAATGATCGAGGAGTCCACGTAAGGATCGTGGACTAAAACTTCACAACCAAATAAAGAAAACAATCTTGCAACATTCCGTCCCACCTTGCCATAACCTACAATGCCCACGGTAAGATCCGAAAGTTCGGGACCAACTTTGTCATAAAGATAAAGGTCTCCTCTCCAAACGCCTCGTTTCAACTCATAGTGCCCTAAAGCCATATTTTTCATCAGGGCAAGCGCTGCACCAACTGTGAATTCGACCACGGCCGATTCGTTCCTTCCGGGGCTATTGAAAACTGGAATTTTCATGGATGAGCAAGCTTTTATATTCACGTTAACGGGGCCGCCTCGCGTACAGGCGACCACTTTTAATTTCGGAGCAGCCTTTAATAAAGCTTCTGTAACAGGTGCTGTATCAACTATGAGGACATCCACATCCTTTATGAGTGGCATGAGATCCTCGGGATTGCCGGAACACTCTTTAACTTCATCGCTATCGTAAAACGGTTCGTTCGGCCAGGGCACTTCGTGTTCAATAAAATCAGCATCAGGAAAATATCTTTTTAAAACATCAACGAAAATAAAACTTCTGACGAAACCATCGCCAACAACTAAAAATCTCATCTCTCGTCACTCATTTCTGTCCATAGGTCTTAAATTTTTCAAGCATGAGTTCCATTTCTTCATCGGGAAGTAGCACCGGATCTCCTACGCACTTTGTGCGATAGTAAATTTCAGAGACCATTTCTATTATCTCCGCAGTCCCAAAGGCAGAAGGCAAATCCGGTCCAACCGCAATAAGCCCATGGTTGGCTAAAAGAACGGCGTTATATACTTTGCCCATCGTATTATATGCTGCGTCAGCTATTTCCTGCGTACCAAAGGTGGCATAAGGCGCACAGGGAACTTTCTTTCCTGCATAGGCGATCAAATAATGAGCAGGTGGTATTTCCCAGCGCAAGGTGGCAATTGTAGTAGCGAACATTGAATGCGTATGAACTACGGCGCCAACGTCCTCTCTCTTTTGATAAAAGATTAAATGCATTCTCCATTCGCTGGATGGCTTTCTAAAACCATCTACAATCTCTCCTTCTAAATCCATTATCACTACATCTTCGGGTTCGGTTTCAAAATAATCCATACCGCTAGGAGAAATGGCCATTAAGCTTTCTTTCTTGTTTATAACGCTGATGTTCCCGCCAGTACCTCTGGTAAGTCCTGCCGTTATGAGCTTCTTGCCATACTCTACAACCAACTCTCGTTCCTTTTCTAGAAGCAATTAACATCACTCCTTTTTGATCTACTTTTTCGATTTATTATAACTCAATAACATTATGTTAATTGTATCGTCTTAAGAAGCAATCAAAACGAAGGGCGGTGAAGCCAATAATGTTAAAAATTGTCGTCCGCCCAAACTGAGGATTATGGAGCTGTACGTATACAAATA
>NZ_CALETC010000042.1:0-2518 GCF_937920065.1 Acetomicrobium mobile | reverse complement strand
CGTCGGCAACGACCTTGCCGTGACCGCTTGCGCCAATTATTAAAAGTCCTTTTTTCATATTATAATCCTTCTTATTAAACTAAATGCTTCGGCAGCATGAACACCTATCGTTGACCCACGTAATTTCGCCAATGATTCGATTGCTTCCAGCGACCTTGGGTGAGGGAATTCTTTTATCTGCGTAGCATACATGCCCATAGCTTCTAATTTTTTGTCTAAATATTTTGTAATATCGACCCATGTATTTGGTAAAAAAACATTTTTTACAGAAGGGATGTTCCACTCAGTTTCGGACAAAGTCTCATAAGAATATATCTCTAATACTTTATGAGAATTTATAGGTCTTAACCCAACCATGGCGGCAGATGAAACAATACGATGATCACTGTGCATGTCACCATAATGAGGTAGAAAAACTACGCTGGGCTCTAAATCATTTATTAACTTCAATAATTTAGCATTTAGCTCAGATATGGGCACCTCCTTTAATAAAACTGCAGGGAATTCTAGAAAAAATGTATTTTCAATTCCTAAAAACTCGTGAACACGCGATACTTCACGTCGTAATTCTTTTAGGCAACTTTCAGGAAACATGGTGGGATGCCCTGATGTTACGATACACACATATACTTTGTGTCCATCGTCTACATATTTAGCTATAGTGCCCCCTACTCCTAAAATTTCATCATCAGCATGAGGAGCTATTATTAGTAAATTCATAAAAGAACACCACCATTCATTCGAATTTACGCCCTATGGAGAAATTATCATTTGTACATTCGGTAGTATATTCAGTAACCACCAATAGCGAACCTTTCGTCACTATCCCAAGATCACCATTATTATTGATCTTGGCAATCTGACCAGGAATTCCTATATATTTATTGTTTCTCTCAAGATTTGCTTTCCAGAATATAACCTTTTTACCTTTATAATAAGCAAATGCACCAGGATAGGGCTTACTCGTTGCTCTAATCAGCGTGTAAATTTCTTCACCTGACCAATGCCAATTTATTTTACCATCCTCTGGTCTTCTAGCTAATAAATAAGTTGCCTCGTCTTCATCTTGCTTTATAAAGTTAACAGTGTCGTTATATATATTTGTTAAGCAATTATACAACGCAATTCTCATAGCGTTGCACACTTTTTCGTAGACATCCAGAGCGTAGTCGTCTTTGTCAATTTTATATGGATATTGGAAAATTATATCGCCGGAATCTACGCCCTCATCTAACTTAAACAATGATACCTTTGACTCACTAACTCCCAACAATATTTGCCATGGTATTGCGGCTCTTCCTCTAAATTTGGGCAAAGGGGTTGGATGAAAGCCAATAGCATACTCATTTGCAAGATTTAAAATGCTTTTAGGGATGATTTGGGACAATCCAATAACAAAAATGAAGTCCGGATTAACGAGCTGGATCGCCTTCCATGTTTCCATATCGTCAACTTTTCTAAATTTCACGAAAGGTATGTTGTTTTCGACAGCAATTTCATGTATCGGATAATAATCCGAAACATTCTTTGAATAATTTTCATCTAACCCACAAACTAAATTAACGCATACACCGCTATCTATGATCGTTTCCAAAGCAATTTTACTTGACATTACAGATCCTATAAAAACTGTCTTTTTCATTTATGCGCATCCCTTTCTAAAACATGTTCATCTACTTCGCTTTGTTTATTAATAAACTTGTCTTCTCCATAAAAAGCCACTGCAATGGTTTTCAAAACAATTTTAAGGTCAAGAACAAAACTCACTTTTCTCACGTATTGCACATCATACGCACTTCTTTCTTTACGATCCAAATATATGTTTCCATTAACCTGGGCCAAACCGGTCAGTCCTGGTCTTACTTTAAACCTTTCTAATTCCCAATCCTCATACTGCGCTAGATATTCTGGCAATGAAGGTCTTGGACCTACTATGCTCATTTCTCCCTTTAAAACATTTATTAACTGGGGTAACTCATCAATTTTAAATCGCCTTAAGAATTTGCCCAGAGGAGTAACTCTCTGATCATTTTCATATACCTCTACGCCAATTTTTTGATACCTATCGGCCCCTTGGATCATTGTTCTAAATTTATATAGTTTGAATATTTTTTGGTCCTTCCCAGGTCTAAGTTGTGTATAAAAAATCGGTCCTTTTGAAGTTAATTTAATCAATATTGAAATTAAGAAAAAAAATGGACACAAAACAATAAGAGCTAAAAGGGATAATGAAAAATCCAAAGGTCGTTTGAAATAACGTCTGTAAAGGCCGTATTGTTTATGTGGCCTTTTATCTGCCTCACCCGCCATCTCATCCCCAAACCCCTTTAATTATTTCACATACCCTGTTTAGGTCGTCATCCGTCATTTTCGTGTCGCTCGGCAAACATAAGCCGTGTTCGAAGATCTTTTGGGATACGCCGCTTCCCAAAAAGTCACAATCCCTGTAAAAGGGCTGCATATGCATGGGCTTCCATATGGGCCTCGATTCGATGTTTTCCCGCTCCAGGGCCTCAAG
>NZ_CALETC010000041.1:0-10953 GCF_937920065.1 Acetomicrobium mobile | reverse complement strand
AAAAAGGCGAGCTCCAGGGCCTATTTTCCCAAGGAGAGCTGGTTGCCGTTAAGTTTGAGGCCGGTGAAAGGGATAACCTCAGATACGTGAGGCCCTTGCTCGTCAAGGCAGTGGTCGACGTGGTTTACTCCCTAGGGGGACAGCCGCTGTTGGTCGATACTTTGAGCATGAGCTCAAAGGCCTCAGAAGTGGGCCGCAGGTGGCTTGAGGCGGTGACGCTGCACGGTTTTGACGTGACAAGCCTTGGCAAAAGTCCCATGCTGGCCGATGGATATACGGGCGAGGAGGAGATGCTCCTCCAGGTCGACGGCGAGGAGCTCGGCGGCGTGGAGATCGCCAGGGCCGTTGCGGAATCGCAGGCGCTCGTCGTAATCTCTCACGTTACTGCCCATCCCTTTGCCGGCCTGTCTGGGGCGCTGGTTTCCTGCGGCGTTGGCTGTGCCTCTTTCAGGGGAAAGGAAAGGATCCATGCTCCCTTGCGCCCCCTATTTGTGCAGGATCGCTGTGACGGATGCGGGCAGTGCGAAAAACATTGCCCGCACGATGCAGTGCGCTTGAAGGACGACAGGCCTTCCCTGGACGACAAAAGGTGCAAAGGCTGCGCCTACTACTGCACGGCCGCATGCCCCGTAGGCGCAGTCGTCATAGACGGACGCATGGCCAGGCGCTTTCAAAGGCGCGTCGTCGATTCCGCCTTGGCCGTCACAGGGGCATTGCAGGGTAAGGTCTATTATGTAAATATCCTGATGGACGTGTGTCCCTACCCGGATTGCTATCCCTTTTCAGACGTTCCCTTCGTCTCGGACAGGGGAATTTTGATGTCCCATGACCCCGTGGCCCTCGACAGCGCCACTTTGAATGTCTTGGACGAATCTTCCGGCATCCGGGGCAGCATTGCCGAGGAAAGCGAAAGCCTGGGTTCAAGCGATGACAAGCTGCTTCGTATAACCGGGGTTGACCCGACGTCTATGATCGCCTATGCTAAAAAGTTGGGCATGGGAAGCGACAGCTTTGAGATCCGTAAGGCGTAAAGCGGGGTGTGATCATGAACGCCGACATCGAAAGAGAACAGTTTGAGGCCATGAAATCGAAGGTGAGGGAAGAAGCTCTTAAGGCCAAAGGCCCAATGGCGATGGCCTTGAAGGACATTCGTCATAAAATAGCAATACTTAGCGGCAAGGGTGGCGTAGGAAAGACCGTCGTCACCGTTAACCTGGCCTCGACCTTGAAGAAAAAGGGTTACGAAGTATGCATCTTCGACGCCGACCTTCACGGGCCAGCCGTGCCCAAGGCGTTGGGACTGTACGGCAGGATGGACGTGGTAAGCGAACACGATCACCCCGGCCATCATGACCTTCGCTTTAATCCCTTATTGTCGTCCAACGGCATAAAGGTCGTTTCGGTGGCCTCCATGTGGGCGTCGCAAGAGCAACCCATAATGTGGAAGGGAGCCCACAAGATGCGCGCCATACGGCAGCTCATAGCGTCGGTCAACTGGGGAAGGGCTGACTTTCTTTTGGTAGACCTTCCCCCCGGAACGGGAGACGAGGTACAGACGGTCATGAGGTCCATACCCAAGCTGGACGGCATGATAGTGGTGACGACCCCGCAGGGACTCTCCACCATGGTCTGCACCAGGGCCATAAGCGCCGCCAGGGAGCTGGAGGTTCCTTTGCTTGGCCTGGTGGAAAACATGAGCTGGCTCAAATGCCCGTCCTGTGCCACGGAGATGTATCCCTTCGGCAAGGGGCAGGGAGAAAAGCTCGCCCGCCTCATGGAGATACCCTTTTGGGGAAAGATACCCATAGAGCTTGAGATGGGAGAATGCGTCGATGAGGGTGTCCCCTTTGTCGATGAAAAGCCCGACTCCGATTTCAGCAAGGCCATGGACAAGATCGTATCGAAATTGATGGAATCCCTTGGAGAGAATTGATGTGTCATGAGCTACATTAATGATGCAAGCGAAGGAGAAAAGGGAAACGACGGCGATTTCATCCGTTCCGTCATGGGGATGGGCAAGGAAGCGCTGAAGCTGCTTTATAGGCTGAACACCGACGAGATCACGTTGGACCAGTTCGTCGAGGGGATGGCCTCGCTCAACGCCGCCGATCTATTGTCCGAATATTGGGCTTACGACGAGGGGGACGAGCGAGCCTTCGACGTAGCCAGGCAGATTTTATGGCTCATCAGCTCCCTTGAAAGCGACGCCTACAATCAGTTCGAGCTCTACGGGATAACCGCCTTCCACGAGGATTTCCGCGAACTTAGGGATTACCTTTTGGCGTTGGAGAAACACTGCAGGATAAGGTTATGAATTCCAGAACTAACTAGCAAAAAACAAAGAGATGAGCAACTAATTTCTTATCGACTCCTCGTTTAAACGAGCTGTTTGCTTTATATAACCATACGTTTTGCTTTTCTCCGCCTCGAAGAATCGAAAGCCAAGATGTAATAAGAAACTTTGACGAGATAGTCAAAATCTTACTCTTTTTGGCCTATTCAATTGAGGGTAGACATTAGACCATAGTTTGTTTTATTATAATTTATAACGTTTCGAATTTGCTGAGGAAATAGGAGCTTGGGGAGGGGTGAAGCGAAGATGAAACGACGTCACTATATGCTTATCGCCTTATGTGTAATGGCGATAAGCATGACTTTATGGGCAACGTTGCCTTCCGATGAGGACCGACCGACTACCCGGGAATTTATAATTCGTGTTACCGGGACTGAGGGTTTGCCTGCCGATGGAATAGTTACTGTCGTAGATAAAAATCGAACCAAAGATGAAGCTTTCACTGTGAAAGTTCCTTGGGAAAAACGAATAACTGCCGATAGCGTCAACGCCGGTTTTCAGAAATTAAGTCCTGACGGACTCTTAAAAATACAACTTTTAGATGATGATGGAAATATAATTCATGAGTCGGAGACGACGCTGAAATACGGGGTTGTTTTTGTAATGTCAGATAAACCAGACATACAACCAAAATAGCCGGGCATATATATCCTAATTTATAAGAAATTTCAGCGGAGACGCAGCCTGCAAGTACGAAAATAAAAGGGTGCCTTGAAGGCACCCTTTTATTTTGATTATCCGTTTGGATTGGAATTTGAGGAACTGCCGGCGGTATCCGGATTCACAGAACTAAGATTTTTGCCTCCGCATACAGAACACCTTTTACCGCCTGCAATCAAAAGCACTATGCCAACCAATCCAAGTATGGGGCCCAAGATAAGGCCTATGAAAGGAATAAACAAGAATAAAACAAGTCCAATTAATATACATACTATACCACCCGTCAGATTTTTCTTTGTTCCCACCATCCTTTTGCAGTTGTTGCAATACATATCTGCCACTCTCATCGCCTCCATTTTTTATAGAGATAACTAAATCGCCTCGTCATACTTTATGTATTATTAGCTGCTAACTGCTTTACTTGATAACGGATAGCGCTCAAATATATTTACGGCGGAAAATGCCGCCCCATATCTGAGAAACTTTAAATGTCAAAGTCTCAACTCTGGTGGTCAATGTTTTTCCCATATCCCTTCGCATTCCCTTTCTTTGTAAGGTGCTGCATTGATCATAGTATTACAACTTCCTTCAAGCCTTTGTCATTGCCGGAAGACAGATGGTGCAAATCCTCTTCATTCAAGCTAACATAGTATTGAGTCGCTGCCATTCCTCCGAGAGTTTAGATTTACAGCAACTTTATTGTATTAGAAAACAGTAACCTTTTTAAATTACTTTAGGAAGGCATCATACTAAAATTCACATATGATATCACACATAACGCTCTACTTGGATTAACCTCACACATCGTACTACTTCTAATGTAACCATTATGGTTTTATTGTAGATAAGAATTATGGAAATTCAAGTTATGTACAATATTGTCATAATATACTAAATTTTCAGATACATTTAATATTTCTTTTTCTTATAGTATATCCTCCAGCGCTGATTGATTGATAAATGACTGAAGTTATCATATTATATTTGTTACATAAGTTGCGAATTCTTTTGAGGAAAGGAAGATCGATGTGTTATCAATTCCTAAAAGAGTCCTAAAAGCTTGGATAGCCTCCGAAGCATTAACGCCTCATTTGATGCCAAGGCAGCGTAATGGAGCAGAAAATTCCAAGAAATTGTTATATGTGAAAGAATCTCCAGAACCGTGGGTGCTTCCACAATACGGCAAACAAAGGGGAGAAAGTGCATTTTATTGGTTGTTGTATTTTGGAGAACTAAAACTTGATTCTGTTATGAAATATATACTGAAAAAATATCCTGATAATGCTGAGGACGAACGTTCCTACCCCAAAGGCACAGCCGCATTAGCTGCAGTTCTTTTAGATGAACAAGGCAAGCTGATCGAAGAGAAAACCTTTTTATCGAGTTTTGCGTGGAGTTACGGGCAACTTATTTCTGGTTGTCCAGAAAACCTGGTAAATTTTCAGAAAGTCGAAGCAAATATTAAGTCAAATCTCGAGAAGCGTTTGAAGAATAATGATGATAATGGCAACAGATCTTCAATAACGCACAAGGTTATAGATGACGCATTTGTTTGGCTTATCGCTGAGTTGAAAATTCCAGAAAAGAGTGTATTAAAGAAATTTTGTGCATTTCGGTTGCCTCAGTTTGAAGCTAAACAAGAACCTCCCGATATGGAACTGCTTAACAGCTTTTTTATAGAAGACCTTTCTGTTGCGCTAAGGGCTTTTGATGAAGACCGGGCGGGAAAGGCTTTAAAAAAATATATGCAAATGGAATCGAGTAAAGTCAACAGAGTTGATGTAGCAAAAAATATAGAAAAACTTAAAGACATCCTTGCTCCGGATAAAATGCCACTGGTGCGATGGCCCAGCAACTATCCCCTGGTATTGATGCAGCAGGCAGCGGTGAATCATGTGTCGGAAGAACTGGCAAACGGGGGATTGGCTGCCGTTAATGGACCTCCTGGAACTGGAAAGACTACATTGTTACGTGATGTTATAGCCAAGGTAATTTTGGATCGGGCTGTCGCTATGTCCAAGTATGATGATCCTGCAAAGGCATTCAAGCTTGATCCGAAGTTAAAAATGAGAGTCGATCAAAATAATTATATCGATCTCTACAGGCTCGACGAAAGTATAATGGGTTATGAAATTGTTGTCGCCTCGTCAAATAATAAGGCCGTCGAAAACGTGAGTCGCGAAATACCCTCAATAGACGCGATTGCCAAAGAATTGCAGGGTAAGATCAATTATTTTCGTACCCTTTCAGACGAGTTAATGTCAGGCTCCACATGGGGTATGGTTGCTGCCGTGCTGGGGAATTCCGCTCATTGCAGATTATTCGCAAAGACCTTTTACCATAACGAGAAGGTAGGTATAAGACATTATCTTAACTCTATATTAAATGGATATGATAGCACAAAGCTGTCGCAGGACGATATTGTAGCTATTGAAAATCCTCCCAGTAATAGGGGTGAAGCATTGAATCGTTGGCATGCAGCGTGCAAAAAGTTTAGTGAAAAGCTTGCGGAGTCAGAAAAATTGCGAAAAGAGGCTCAAATGGCGTGTTCAATGCTTGGCATCAGACGTAAGGTAATCAGGCTTATTGCTGCGACTCAAGAACAGCTTGGTCAATTGAGCGACAACTACGAAAAAGTCAAAGAAGAAGAAAAGGCAGCCAGAGACGAGCTCGTCAGGGCCGAAACTGCCGAAACCGAGGTTTCCCTAAGGGTTGAGACTATAGAGCGAAAACGTCCGTGTTTTTTTGTTCGGTTATTTTGTACTCGTAAATATCGCAATTGGCGTGACAGTGCAGAACAAGCACGTATTAGCCTTAATGAAGCTCAAAGGATAAAGAAGCAAGCCGAAAAAAGCTTGCAGGATAAAGAAGAAAGGGCCGCAGAGCAGGAAAACAAACTAAAAAAGCTCAAAAAAGAAAAATTACAACATGAGGCCCATCTGGTAAAACTTGAAAAAATGATAGCTGAGGAACGCAAAAAGGTTGGCGACAATTTTGCAGATGATGATTTTTGGATGCAGGAAGACGAGATATTGCAGTTAAAATCACCGTGGTTATATGATGACTGGCAGGCGGTAAGGAGTGATCTTTTTGCGGAAGCTTTCAATGTGCATCGAGCCTTCATCGATGCTGCTGCAAAGCAGCTGAGTTCTAATCTTCGTGGTGTCATTGAAATTATAGGCGGCAAGGCACTTCCCGGAGAACTTGAGCCTTTACGTCGGCATTTGTGGTCCACTCTTTTTTTGATCGTTCCAGTGATCTCCGCAACTTTTGCATCGATTGGAAGACTTTTCGGCTCATTGGACAAGGAGCAGCTTGGTTGGCTTCTCATAGACGAAGCTGGACAGGCAACGCCCCAGGCAGCCGTTGGAGCTATATGGAGAGCTAGACGCGTTCTCGTCGTAGGCGATCCCTTACAAATCCAACCTGTTGTGACGATGCCTCCAGAGTTGATTAGTAAGATATTTGTAAGCCTAGACTTTAAAAAAGAAGAAGAAAGGGATTGGGCAGCTCCAGAGGCCTCTGTTCAAACGCTGGCCGATAAGGCAAGTTTCTTTGGAACTTGCCTTAAAATTGAGGACGAAGCGGAAGGCTGCGAGAGGGATATATGGGTGGGTTGTCCGCTTCGCGTTCATCGGCGCTGTCATAGACCTATGTTCGATATTTCTAATAATGTTGCATACAATGGGATGATGATATATGGGACGATCGAAAGTGATTCTGAAATAGGAAAAATTTTAGGTGACAGCAGGTGGTTGCATGTTCCTCTTGGAGGTAATGTTAACGAAAAATGGTCTGAGGATGAGGGAAATTTTGCGTTCGGGTTGTTACGGCAATTACTTAACGAAGGCATTAATAATCCTGACATATTTTTTATTTCTCCTTTTAGAATAGTTGCGGATAACTTACGCAAATTAATAATGGAATTAATAATGAAAGATTCGACAATAACGAGGCCTGTGTCGAATGATCAAAGGTGGATCCATGACAGGGTTGGAACTATACATACTTTTCAAGGCAAGGAAGCCGATACTGTAGTGATAGTCTTGGGCGCTCCTAGCGATGATGGCAAATCTTGCGGCGCCCGCATGTGGGCAGGCCAGCAACCCAATTTACTTAACGTTGCCGTTACGAGGGCTAAACGTCGTTTGTATGTCATCGGCAACCGCGAGGCATGGAAAAACGCTGGGTACTTTCAATATCTTGACAGAGGATTAGAATAGATAGTATATGATATTGCCACGCTATTGTTTTACCATCTTCGGACAGGAGTGATCTCATGAAAAGCTGCCTCCACTGCGGCATATCCATCACAGGGGAAGGGCTTCGCTATGTGGAGCTCCAAAGGCAAGGCACCTCGGTCTGGTGCAGTTCGCGGGCCAAGGTCTACCTCTCAAAAAAGGCCATATGCACCGAAAGCGTTGCCGATGTAGATTTCCTTTATACTGCGCTTAAAAAATTGAAGCGAAAGATAGGAAGGTTTGGCAAAATCAGGGCTGCATTCGGGATCCCGATGAGGGATAGCTACGCCTGCTTCTTGGATTTTCCCGGCGACATGATCTTCGATGATGTCAAAAAATCGCTTCGTTGGCGACTTGAGGAACACTTTCCCCTTTCCGGCGAAGAAGCTTACTACGATGCGGCGGAAGTGGGTTTTCCCTACAGTGGCGATTTATATGATAAAGGACCGCTTAAGAAGTATCTGGTTGTGGCATCAAGCAAACCATTTGTAGACAATATCATGAAAGCTACGACTAAAGCCGGCTTTTTTCCGACAGCCTTGGAGCCCGTATCGGTGGCGCTTTTTAGGAGCGCCTTTACTCAATTTAAGGACAAAGACGACGCTTCAGCCGTATCTAAGGGTGAATGGCAGCTCTGTTTTTTTCCCGGAGGGACAATATCGTTGATAGCGCTCGGCTACAGAGGAAATGAGATATTTTTCAGGCCTGTAATGGTTGGCCGTCAAATGGCCTTCGAGGATTTGGTCCAAAACGCCGCAAAGGAAATCAACTTTACCGTGGATTACCTTAGCGGATGCTATCCCCATTTCGAGATAAATAAATTGTTTCTGGTCTCATCTGCCAAAAGGGACCTGATCTTGCTTGATGCCTTAAGATCTGCCCTGAGGTTTGAGGTATCCTTGCTCGATCCGTGGAGGACGTTTTCTTCCCACGAGCGGCCCAAAGGATATGGCTGGGAGGCCTCGCTGGGCTTGGCCCTCAGAGATATTGTATAATTGCATGAAATATCGGTGAGGTGGCATTGTCGTGTCGAATGAGGACCTATATGCACTAAGACAAAGGATAGAATCAGTGGACGAGGGGATGCTTCGCCTTCTGGAGGAGCGCGTGAAGTTGGCCAAGGAGATAGGCAAGGTCAAAGGCGGAGATTGCATCTACGATCCCGTGAGGGAGACCGAGGTGATAGAGCGGCTTTGCCGTTTGGCCGAAGGCCTGGACCCCAGGTTTGTGAGCTTGCTGTTTAGGGAAGTCATATCCTTTTGCAGGTCCGTACAAAGGCCGACCAGGGTGGCTTGCATGGGCCCTGAGGGCTCCTTTTCTCACGAGGCCGTGATCTCGTTTTTGGGCAGGTTCGTGGACGTGGTCTTCGTCGAAAATCCGGCCGAGGTGTTTGACTACGTATCGAAGGATAAGGCCGGTATTGGGGTTGTCCCCGTGGAAAACACCACGGAGGGCACTGTCTATTCTACGCTGGACGCCTTTGCCGCGGCCGAGCCCGGCATTTCCGTGATGGGTGAGGGGCAGATCCCCATAAGGCTTGTCCTGGCAAGCATAGAAGAGGACATGACAAATATCGAAGAAGTCTACTCCCATCCCCAGCCCTTCGGTCAATGCAGGAACTGGCTTTATAAAAATTTGCCCGGGGCGCGGCAAATACCTACGTCTAGCACCAGCTTTGCGGCGAACCTGGCAAGAACAACCAAGAAAAGTGCTGCCATATGCGGAAGGCTTGCGGCGGAGCTAAGCGGATTGAAGATCTTAGAGGAGGGCATAGAAGACCAGCCTTACAACGCCACGAGGTTTTGGCTCATCGGGCGCGCCGTTGCCAGGCCCTCTGAAAGGAGCAAGACATCGATACTTTTTAACGTCGCCCACAAGCCCGGCACACTGTTTCAGGCCTTGGAGCCATTATACCGAGAAGGCCTTAACCTTACGCTCATACAGTCGCGCCCTCTTCCGGGAAACCCCTTCGAGTACTTCTTCTTCGTGGACTTCGAGGGCGACATGGAAAGCCAAAACGTCAAAGAAGCCCTTGATGTGATGAAGTCCAGGGTCGAGCGCCTGCGAGTATTGGGCTCCTATCCGCAGATCAAAAGGGTGTAAGCTGCCCCCTTGGTTTAGCACGTCGTTGCGCGGTAGGCGTCCCCTAAAAGCTCTAACGAGGTTTGAAGGACCTTACATTTTCCGCCTTCAGTGGGAAGTGCCATCGTGGGCCTTCCGCCCACGAATTTTTTGTCCTTCATCAGATAGGCGACGACTTCATCGAAAGGCCTGTCGGGCCTGACTGGCAGGCCGAAGAACTCAAGCAGTTCGAGCAGCTCGGCTAAGGTCTCGTCGCGACATAGGTTGAGCATGACGGCCATGCGAGTGGCGACGACCAATCCGATGGCCACGGCGTCTCCGTGCTTTATTTCGCTGTAGCCTGAAGATGCCTCCAAGCCGTGAGCCACGGTATGGCCCAAGTTCAGGCGCGTCCTTGCGCCCGATGTTTCCCTCTCGTCTTCTTTGACGATCGAGGCCTTGAGCTCGATACATCGTTTTACCATTTCAAGCAATGTATCCGGATCCCTTTCAAGGATCGATCTTCTGTTATCCGAAAGCCAGCGGAAAAACTTGCGGTCCTCTCCGAGACCGTATTTTATGACTTCTGCCATCCCCTGCCTGAACTCCTCGTCGGGGAGGCTCAGGAGACAGTTTACGTCGACGATGACGCAGCAAGGCTGATGAAACGTGCCTACGAGGTTTTTGCCCTCAGGCAGGTTTACGGCCGTCTTTCCCCCGATGGCGCTGTCTACCTGCGCGATGAGGGTGGTGGGGATATGTACGATATCTATGCCCCGCATCCATGTAGAGGCGGCAAAGCCCGCCGCATCTCCCACGCAGCCTCCGCCTACGGCAAGAATTAAGCCTTTCCTGTCTACGCCGCACTGGCTCAAGTTTTCGTAGATGGCCGAAACCTGGCGCAGGGTCTTTCCTTCCTCGCCTCGGGGGAGGAGGTGAAAGCCCGAAGCCTCTTTGATCCTCCTTACAAACATCGTAAACGTAATGGGGTCGCTTATTATGAAGGGCTTTCCGCTATGAATGCCAAGGAATGCCTCAAGGGTGTCATTTAAGGCCTTATCCGAGGTGAGTATTCCTCTTCCAACGATCACGGGATAGCTCGTGCCCTTCGTTTTTACCTGCAAGGTCTCACATCTTGTCTTTGGCATGTCTTTGGCCACATCAAGGCCGAGGCCCTTTACTATGAGTGAAGCCACCTCGTCGACTAAGATCTCGTCGGTCGACACGCGAAAGTGCGCGTCCTTGTAGGCATCGCGCCGTTTGTTCAACAGCTCGGCCACGTTGTCTTCCCTTAAAAGCGGCCTTTTGCCCGGTTGGTTTGATGCGCGCTTTATTATGGTGTTCACGGCTGCATCCAGCATTATCAGGGTGCCGTTTGCCATTATCTTTGCCTTGTTTTCGGGGTTGACTAGCACGCCTCCGCCCAGGCCTACTATGACGTTTTTGAGCTTAAAGGTCTCGTCGAGCACGCGCCTCTCAAGCTCGCGAAAATGGCCTTCGCCGCAGGTGGCAAATATTTCTGCAATACTCATGCCTGCCATGGCCTCTATCAGGTCGTCGGTGTCCAGGAAGGGCAATCCCGTTAGCTCCGATAGCTTGCTTCCCACGGAGGTCTTGCCGGCGGCCATGAAGCCCCCG
>NZ_CALETC010000040.1:0-2245 GCF_937920065.1 Acetomicrobium mobile | reverse complement strand
TCTGTTTTTGATTTTAGTTTCCTCTGCCATTTGCTTAATTCCTTATTTTTATCGTCGATTTTTTCGTGAAGTTGCCACATCTCCCGGATCATCTTTTTAGTCATATCAGATAGGGGCTCACCGTTAAATTTCGTCAAAGCCAGTGCAAAATTTTTGTTCCATTTTTGGTTTTTCGGGACGAGCAAGATGTCTTTTATTTCTTCTTCCAGGTATTGTTTAACCTTATTTGCCGTTTTACTTCCCTGCTCTTCTTCGTCCCAATCCTCGACTTCTTCTAAAAGCTCGTTTAGCTCTCCTTCGGCTTCGGCTATTTTACTTTCCAGTTCCTCTATTTCTTCCACCTCGGCTTTAAAATATTTATCCTTAATTCTGTCGTCCTCGATGAGGTTTTTGCTCCAACCGGCGGAGACTATGGTTTTGAAATCATATTTCAGCTCTTCCCACCAGTTAACGAATATCCCCGAGACCCTAAACTCATCTAACAACCCAAGAGGCATTAAAGCTTCCTTTAGCCCCTTTATGGCCTTTATTCTAAAATCCCACAGGTTATTGTTCCCGCGAAATCTTTCGATTTTGGGATTTACCTCGTTCCACCATTCTTTGAGTCTGTCTTTATGTTTTAAGATAGTTTCGTTTATAGCATTCATGTTTTCGATAATCTCTTTTATATCGTTCTTTTCTCTTATGTTTGTTTGAAACTCAAGATACTCGCCATCTTTTTCTTCGAATAAGAGGTTTAAAGGAACGTTGAACCTGCGAAAACTACGTTCATATAAATCAACTTCCCTTTTTGGGACACCGCAAACAAGGTGAGCGCGGACATCTTCTATCTCGGGATCCGGAGAGTTATCGACATATCTTCTGATGTTAAGGTTAAAATCATTTTCTTCTATCTCTTTAAGGTCCACAAACCTCGAATATTTAGAGATCTCGAGCTTGTTGTCGAAGACCATGACGATCTTTTCGATATCCTCCGGCCTGAGGTAATTTTGATTTCTTCCCTCGCCGTATTCCCTATCGGCATTGATGAACAAAATCCTGTCTTTCATATGTTCCGGCTTGTTTTTGTTGATGACTATTACGCACGCGGGAATGCCTACGTTATAAAACAACTTTGGAGGTAAGCCAATAATGGCTTCGATTAAATCGTCTCTCACTATGCCCTCTCTTATGACCTTCTCCTGCGCGCCTCTGAAAAGAACTCCATGGGGCATTACGGTCGCCATGATACCGTCATCTTTTAAGCTGGCGATCATGTGTTGCAGGAACATCAGATCTCCCTTTTTCCCAGTTTCGGGAGTAAAGCCGTACTTGAACCTTTCCGGGTAAAGCATGCTCGCTCTCGAGTAATTTTGAGAAAAGGGAGGATTGGCCAAGACCCTGTCGAAGTGTTTTATGTAGCCTTTTTCTGTAAAGGCAGGATTTGTCAATGTATCCTCGTTTTCTATATGGGCATCAGGTATATCGTGAAGTATCATGTTCATCTTGCATATTGACCAGGTCAATCCGTTGAGTTCCTGGCCGTAAAGTGCCAGATTCTTTGGGTTCATGCCCTGCTCTTCCACGTATTGCCTTGATTCTATGAGAAAACCTCCGGAACCGACGGTGGGATCGTAAATTGACATGCCCTCTTGTGGTTTAACAAGCCTTACCATCAATTGTTTGACCTGAGGAGGCGTATAAAATTCCCCTCCTTTTTTACCCGCCGAGTCGGCAAACTCCCTGAGGAGGTATTCGTAGGCAGCTCCAAGTAAGTCGGGAAATTCAAAGTCGTCGTTTGTGAGCCTGTATTTATTAAAGTGATGAATGAGATCGATGAGCTGTTGATCCTTTAGGCGAGTTTTGCCCTTGACGGCGTTGAAGTCAATGTGCTTTAAGACCCCGTCGAGTTCGGGATTTGCTTCCTCCAGTGCGGCTAGAGCCTTATTTAACTGATTTCCCACGTCCTCTTTTAAGTTGAGGATATTTTCCCATCTTGACCTCGTCGGGACGAAGAATGTATCTTCATACGTATCGTGATCTTCTAAAAGCTCTGCTATCTCATCTTTCGAGAAACCCATGGCAGTGAACTTGTCTTTTAGTTCTTGTCTTTTTACTTCAAAGACGTCAGAAACGCGTTTCAAGAAAAGCATGCCGAAGATGTATTCCTTATATTCGGAGGCATCCATCTTCCCCCTGAGAATATCGGCGGCCTTGAAAAGATGGGTCTCCAGCTGTCTTAAGGTTATCTTGCCGTTATTCATAT
>NZ_CALETC010000039.1:0-2707 GCF_937920065.1 Acetomicrobium mobile | reverse complement strand
TGGACTGAACCGCCATCTGATGCCTTTACGCTTACGGTAGATCCTTGGAAGGCGCCCGATGGAGTCGAGTACATAGAGATCACCTTCGAGGAAGGAATTCCTGTCGCACTAAATGGCGAAGAGATGGACGGCGTAAGTTTAATTGCAAAATTGAACCAAATTGCGGGGAAGTACGGTGTAGGGCGCATTGATATGATCGAAGACAGGCTGGTTGGCTTTAAAAGCAGGGAGGTATACGAATGTCCCGCGCCGGTTGTGTTGCTGCAGGCTAAAAAGGCTCTGGAGAAAATGACGTTGTCTAAAGACGTAATAGCTGCCAAAGCTGATTTGGAGTTGAAATACGCCGAACTGGCTTACGTTGGATATTGGTTTTCGCCTTTAAGGGAAGCTTTAGATGCCTTCTTTAACCAAGTGCAAAAGGTTGTAAACGGTGTCGTGAGGGTCAGGCTTTATAAAGGTCAAAGCGTGGTTGTTGGCCTTAAATCTCCAAATTCTTTATATGCAAAAGACCTTGCAACTTACTCAGCCGGAGATGCCTTTGACCATTCCTCGGCGGTAGGTTTCATAAACATTTGGGGGTTGCCCGTAGTTACCTGGAAGCAGGTGCATGATCCTAAAAACGGCGGATGCGAAAGCGAGGTCACCCTTAGCAAGGAAACCGTCAAATCACAGGTTTGAGTCCTGGTTAATTAGCCGTGTTTGGGGTTAACAATTAAATTTTTTCACATAACAAGGTAACGTTATGAATTTGAATCGGCGTTACCTTGTTATGTGGGATCTTTTGCAAGATCCTTCAGCGATTGAAGCTCTTTTTGCGTAATTTCAGGGGATAAATATCCGCAGTAAACTGTGTTGTTGTGATATAAAGGTTCTTCTTTTAACGCAGGAAGGGCTTTGGCACTTTCCTCAAACATAAAAGTCCCTGGGATGGGTGAGTACTCCGCCAACTTTGCAGTTGCGCCCAAGGATTTAACAAAGATGATTGCCTTTTTAACGCTTTCATAATTTTGCCCTGGCAATCCCACGAGGATGTATGTTTCTATATTGCTGTGAGAATAACCTGCTTTTAACAAATTTTCTACGGCCCATATGTATTGAGGGTCATGAACCTTATCGGAGCCAGCTTTTTGTACGGAAGGATCAGTACCTTCCAAGCTAAGACGTATGGTCTTAAAGCCCGTCTCATAAAGGTAGCGTGCACAAGTTTCATCGATTTCCCGCACATGGAGTCCGTTGGGAGTATGGTAGCGTAAATGGCCGAAGTTTTCCTTGAGTTTTTCGCACAAAGAATAGAAATGATTTTCTTTATCTATTAAGAGCGCATCATCGTAGAAGGCGATATCTTTTACGGTCGCGAAGCCGGATTGAAACGAAATCTCGTCTATTACTTGGGCTACAGGCCGCTTTTTATAGTGGGGCCACAGCTTTTTGGAAGCGCAATATCTACAGTTTAAAGGACAACCTATGGATGTAATCGTGATGCCATATTCCGGATTTTTGTATAAGTCCAGGCTTGGACGAAAATAGGAGATATCAAGAGGCATCGTTTGAACTCCGTCAGCGCCCATCTTTTGGGCGTGACCTGGACAAAGCTGAGCGTATATGCCGCCAAGTAGTATAGGAGCTTTTGGGAAGAACTTTTTTACTATATCAATGCACCACTTGACGCCCAGATACCAGTAGGTCATGCCGGAAGTAATCAAAATGATATCAGGGGTTTTTGTTTTACTCAGCTTTTCTTCGAAGGATTCCTTTGTCATGCCGTAGTGATAAAATTTGCGAGGAATGTGTTTATAAGGTAAGGGTTTTTCTATCTCTATCCTCTTAGTTTTATAGCGGCCATATGTCTTTGGCTTGTCACGACCCTCGTAGATGCAGTCGATCAAATCCACGCTGTTTCCGCGATGGCGCAGGTACTCCAAGATGTATAGCAACCCCAATGGTTTGGCCCAAAAATCAAAAAAGGCAAAATCAAATACTGGAGGATTAATCCCCAATATTTTTTTATATCTCAAGTCGTTCAGATAAGCCGTAAAGTCACCCATAGGTTAAGTATATCGCAATCTGGTTGAGTTTACTTCCATTTACGCGGGACATGTAGACATTATTTGAGGTCCGCTGCTCGTTCCTATCCTCGTTGCTCCAGCTTTTATAAAAACATGGGCGGTTTTAAAATCACGAATGCCACCGGCAGCCTTGACCCCCATGCTTGCTGGCACGTTTGCGCGAAGGAGTTTTATGTCTTCAAGTGTGGCGCCACCACTCCCGAAGCCCGTTGAAGTCTTTACAAAGTTGGCTCTGGCTTCGGACGATAGGCGACATGCCCTTATCTTTTCCTCCTTGGTGAGATAACAACACTCAAGTATGACTTTTACAGTAGCACCGGAAGCAGCGCTTGCCACCGCCTCTATATCCTTTAAAACGAGATCATCGTCGCCATCCTTTAAAGCCCCAATATTGATCACCATATCTATTTCTTCCGCTCCATTTTCGAGCGCATTTTTTGCTTCAAGCGCTTTTACCTCGGGGAAGGTTGCACCAAGGGGAAACCCAACCACCGATGCCACCTTTATGCCTGAACCCTTAAGTAGCAAAGCCGCTAGTTGAACTCTAAAAGGATTTACGCAGACAGCAGCAAAGCGATATCGCAATGCCTCCGCACATAGAAGCTCAATATCTTTTTTGGTTGCCATCGGTCTTAAATTTG
>NZ_CALETC010000038.1:0-8185 GCF_937920065.1 Acetomicrobium mobile | reverse complement strand
ATGCAGGTACTTTCTCCAGTATGAACTGCTGGGCACCGGCCACTCCCACGTCACTAAGAGGATCGGGAGCCGTTTCAGAATGAAACTTCAAGCCTATATCGTTGCATGCCGCTTCCATAATATTACGCCTTCTGGAAAGCAGCTCATAGCTCATGTGTCTTGGGAATGAGATGTGTACGAAGTTATTAGCGCCCATTTTTTTCGCAGCTACCGGGATCAAATAGCCTCTGCTTATATCGTCTACGTTGGTTATCATATCGGCAACGGACCCAATTACGCCAGGATCTTCGTGCGCTTCACCGGCTATACATAAGATGTCCGGCCTTTTTTCCTTGACGCGCCTGAATGCCTCGGTTGTTCCTGGAATGGCGTTATTAACCACTATGGCTTTCATCAAAGGGTCATCGGCTAAACCGGCAATTTGGCTTATTACCGTTTCCATTTCTTGCATAAAGTTATCGGGATAGGTTAGATGCTGTATCATCCCACCTTGAGCAACGTCGCCATATTCCTTCACGGCTTGCTCTGCTCCTCGCAAGTCATCTTCAGCCTGTGAAACAGTCTCGGTGCAAATGCCAATGTGATAGGGAGCGTCCGCAATTGCAGGTGATATTAATAGGATGGAGATAATCGCATACATTGCTGAAAACATTAAAACCCTTCTCATTTTTACTCATCCCTCCGAAAATAAAATATTGTATTTAGATCTCATTATCTCGTCCATTGTTCGATTGTCAATATATCAATACTCGATCGTCAATGAAGCATCTAAAAAATAAGATGCCGTAATAATGCGTGTTCAGACCAGCCTCGAAGAAATGTATTGTCCTCATTGCAACTCAAAAAGCTTTGCAGATACTGCAAGGGGAAGCGCAAGAGAATGCTCCATAGAAATGTGACGATTGGCGATCATTGTTACCGAATTACTCAAAATAGTAATGACAAACACTTGAAGCGATCCAGAACTGAATGACCGCTTGACAAACAGGATAAACGATGGTAGATTGCTTGTATTACGGTTGTATATCTCCAGTATAGGGGTTGTATATAACCAGAGTGAGGTTGATCATGCAGCAAAAGACGAAAAGAGATTTAGCTTATGAAGAGATTAAAAAGCTCATCCTCAGCGGCAAGCTCTCCAATGATATGTCCATTTCAGAGAATGTCTTGGCTAAAATGCTCGGCATGAGCAGGACCCCCGTGAGGGATGCTTTAAGACGCTTGGAGATGGATGGATTCGTCAGGATAATCCCCAATCAAGGAGTCGTGATCCGAGAAGTTTCCATAAATGAGGTCAAAGAAATATACGACATGCGCATAGCTTTGGAAGAATTCGTGACAAAAGAGCTCGCAGACATGCTTTCTGATAAGGATTTTTCCAACCTGGAAAAGATCCTAAAGAAACAGGAGGAGGCATGCAAAAAAAAGGACGCAGTTGCTTTCCATGAAGAAGATCGTAACTTTCATGATTACCTGATGAGGGCTTACGGCAATTCTATGATAACCGATTTCATTGCGAGGCTTCGGGATC
The DNA here is from genome assembly GCF_937920065.1 of Acetomicrobium mobile. Taxonomy (NCBI): domain Bacteria; kingdom Thermotogati; phylum Synergistota; class Synergistia; order Synergistales; family Acetomicrobiaceae; genus Acetomicrobium; species Acetomicrobium mobile. The sequence goes on along the minus strand of NZ_CALETC010000038.1, from coordinate 6,654 downwards.
GCATAGAAGGCATCAATATAGACATGCTCAAAGTACCAGGAAATATGGGGACCTTTTATGCCGAACACAAAAGGATTTTAGAGGCCTTGCGCAAAGGAGATGGTGAAGCCGCTGCCAAGGAGATGGATGAGCATCTTAAAGGTGGAAAGATGAGGCTAATTGTGGGCTAATCTTTGAAAGCCCCGGCTTTGAAGAAGTAATGGGGGTGATTGCAGTTGGCAGAGTGGGATGAGGATTTGTTGTGTCGCTTTTATAGGACGATGGTTACCATCAGGTTTTTTGAACAGGCGGTAGAAAAGCACTTCCTTGCAGGAGAAATCCCGGGGTTCGTACATCTGTACATAGGCGAAGAGGCAATTGCTACAGGCGTGTGCGCAAATCTTACCGAGGATGATTACATAGCAAGCACTCACAGAGGTCACGGCCATTGCATAGCTAAGGGAGCTGACGTTAACAAGATGATGGCCGAACTCTTTGGCAGGCGTACAGGGTACTGCAAGGGTAAGGGTGGTTCCATGCATATAGCTGATTTCAGCATAGGCATGCTCGGTGCAAATGGAGTTGTGGGCGGCAGTTTACCTATAGCGGCGGGGGCAGCTCTGGCAATAAGCATGCTCGATCAAAAGAGAGTTACCGTAGCCTTTTTTGGCGACGGTGCATCAAATAGAGGTACCTTTCACGAGTCTGCAAACCTCGCCAGCGTGTGGAAACTCCCCGTAATATTTTTATGCGAAAACAACCAGTACGCTTCGACCACACCTTATAAGACTACCACGTCAGTAGAAGACATAGCCGACAGAGCTCACGGATACAGCATGCCCGGCGTTGCGGTCGATGGCAACGATGTCTTTGCCGTCTACGAGGCTGCGAAGGCAGCCATAGAAAGGGCTAGAAACGGCGGAGGCCCGTCTCTGCTTGAGGCCAAGACGTATCGAGTAAAAGGACATTTTGTGGGCGATCCGGAGCTTTATCGCTCCAAGGAAGAGGTTGAAGAAATCTTTAAGAAAAGGGACCCTATCTCCAGATTTGAAAAGCAGGTATTAAACGAAGGTTTATTGAGTCAAAAAAAGCTCGATGACATAAAGCTTGAGGCTCAAGAAGTGATTGATAATGCGCTTGCCTTCGCTAAGGCGAGCCCAGAACCCGATCCCTCTGAGCTTCTTAGCGATGTTTATGCATAGGGGATGGATACAATGAGAGAAATTACGTTTGCTCAGGCGACGCTAGAAGCTATGGATGAAGAGATGTCTCGTGACGAGCGAGTCTTCGTATTGGGCGAGGACATTGCCCGCCAAGGCGGTATATTTGGCCAGTTCAAGGGCTTGCCGCAAAAATTTGGCACCGATCGCGTAAGGGACACGCCTATTTCGGAAACGGCCATCGTAGGAGCTGGAGTAGGAGCAGCTCTTGGAGGCATGAGGCCAGTGGTTGACATGCACTTCGCTGACTTTATGGGGGTGGCCATGGATGAACTCTTTAATCAAATGGCTAAGATACATTTTATGTTCGGCGGACAAAGGTCCGTGCCTGTAGTGGTCCGCGCACCGGATGGCCTCACCAATCAAGCCGCCGCTCAGCACTCCCAATCTATAGAGGCCTGGTTTTTGCACATTCCAGGTCTAAAAGTAGTAATTCCATCAAACCCGGCCGATGCGAAGGGTTTGCTCAAATCTGCTATCCGAGACGATAACCCCGTCATATACTTTGAACATAAAATGCTTTTTTCGGAGATAGGTCCGGTTCCTGACGGAGAACACCTTGTGCCCATAGGCGTGGCGGCCGTCACAAAGCCGGGCAGGGACATAACCATCGTTTCATACTCATACACAATGAAAGTTGTAATGAATGCTGTCTCCATGTTGAAAAATGACGGGATTGACCCCGAGGTAATAGACTTAAGGACAATTTCCCCCATCGATAAAGAAACCATCCTAAATTCCGTAGCAAAAACTCACAGGCTTGCAATAGCTCATGAGGCCGTAAAACAGGGCGGTGTTGGGGCCGAAATTGCGGCCATCGTAGCGGAAGAAGGGATTGACTTCTTAGATGCCCCTATATTACGCTTCGGTGCGCCTTTCACGCCTGTGCCCTTTGCCAGGTCCTTGGAAGCAGCTTATAGGGTGAAGGCTGAGGATATCTATTCCGGCATTAAGGCATTATTTGACTAGACAATAAGGGGGTGGCGCTTGAAAAAGGATTAAAGGGACGAGAAAGTTCATGTGCTGCAAAAGGCTTTATCAAATCGCGAAAGGAAGGTGAATTGTTCGGCCATAGCCGGGCAGAAAAAATGAAAAAGGTGCTGTGCATGGTTTTGGCAGTAGTGTTGCTTTTAGGAGTAATCGGGCTTAATGAAGCGTCTGCAGCAGCGCTCAAAAAAGAGTACAAGCTGACGATGAATGTCTCTACCGATACTGCGTGGGGCAAGGGTGGCGTGAAGTTTGCGGAGCTCGTGAAGGAATACACCGACGGCAAGGTAAACGTGAAGGTATATCCCAATGCCCAACTTGTGGGCGGCGACCAGATCCGTCAGGCAGAGATGGTTTCAAGCGGAGCCATAGATTTCATGCTTAACTCAACGATCAACATCGCCCCCATAATCCCGGAATGCAACGTTTTCTCCCTTCCCTTTATGTTCCCAGACCATGAGGCCGTCGATGCTGCAACCAAATCCGCAGGCGGAGATATGGTTTTTCAGGCTCTGGAGAAGCACAACATGGTTGGCATCGGCTGGGGCGAAAATGGCTTTCGCGAACTTACGAACAACGTCCGACCGGTAGCTCATCCTGATGACTTGAAAGGTTTGAAGATAAGGGTTGTTACCCCCATCTATGTTGATATCATGAGGGCTCTCGGAGCTAATGCCGTGGCAATGAACTGGGGCGAAGTCTTCACCGCTTTGCAGCAGGGCGTCATCGACGGGCAGGAAAACCCCATTGTTGGCGTCATTATTCCGAACAAAATCTACGAAGTACAAAAATATCTGACAAATTGGCACTACTCATATGACGCGCTCATTTTAGCCGTCAATAAGCAAGTTTGGGATGGTTTCGATCCTGAGATCCAAAAGCAGATTAAAAAGGCAGCCGAGGACTCGATGCACTGGCAAATTCATGATGTAAGCCGGGTTGGTTTGAAAGACGGATTAGAGTTCCTCAAGTCAAAGGGCATGATCATTACTGATCTCACGCCTGAGCAATTAGATGCATTCCGCGAGCGCACAAAGCCAGTTTACGACAAGTGGGTGCCGAACATAGGGCAAGACTTGGTAAAGGTCTTTGAAGAGGCCGTTGCCGGTAGCAGATAAGATAAGCAGATAAGCAAAGGGGGCCGCGTTTTGCGCGGCTCCTCATGTTCTTGCTTAGCGGCTTAACAGGTTTTGTGCAGCTAAGAAAGGGGCTGTGTTATGGCATGTTTAAACTGCTCGATAAGGCTGAAGAGTGGATATGCGCTATAATGCTTTTCTTCATGGCCATTCTGGCCTTCGTCAATGTGGTGGTAAGGTATCTTACGACCTTTTCTTTCGCCTTCTCGGAGGAACTTTTGGTCAACTTATTTGTATGGATCACAATGCTCGGGGCCTCCATAGCCATGCGAAAAGGTGCACTTTTAGGTGTCACATTTTTAGTTGATCGCTTACCTGTAGCGTTTAAAAAAGCTGCGTCCGTGTTGGTTACCCTTTGCGGTGTTGTTCTCTTCATTCTCCTTGCGTATCATGGTGTCGATATGGTGAGGTCGGAATATAGGTCCGGGATGACTACTTACTCTATGGCTCTGCCCATGTGGATATTCGGCATTGCCGTACCGGTGTGCGCTTTTCTACTCATCGTAAGGACAATTCAAAGAGGCGTAATCGAATGGAAAGAGCTTTCTTTGCAAGATGTGCATCAAATTAGCTCAAGCGCGGAGGTGAAGATCAAATGAACATCGACCCTGGCATAATATTGCTCGGCCTTTTCTTCGTCATGATGGCTTTTAAGGTACCTATAGCAATAGCCTTAGGTTTAGCCGGTATGGCTGTCGTCTATTGGTTTGATCTAGGCGCACAAATGTTTGCTCCCGTATTTTTTGCTAATATATCTAAGTTTTCGCTTTTAGCCATTCCCTTCTTTATACTAGCGGGCGTCATCATGGGTAGAGCGAAGATATCAGATAAGATCATCAGGCTCATAATGCTTTTGGTAGGTCCCATAAGCGGAGGGATGGCTATTGTGACGGTAATAACGGCGCTCTTTTGGGGGGCTGTCTCGGGATCGGGGCCTGCTACGGTTGCTGCTTTGGGCACAATACTAATCCCTGGCATGGTAAAAGCCGGTTATAGTAAGTCTTTTGCTGCAGCGCTTACTTCCTGTGCCAGTGGCTTGGCCATTGTAATCCCACCCAGCATAGGCTTTATAGTCTATGGCGTCATTACCGGAGCATCAATAAGTGAACTCTTCCTAGCCGGCATTATCCCGGGGATAGTCGTGGGTTTGTTTCTCATATTTGTTGCCTTCCTCATCTCTCTGGCAAGGGGGTATAAAGGAGAAAGCTTTGGCACCGCTCGAGAGGTGTTGCACGCCTTCAAGGATGCTTTTTGGGCGCTTATTACTCCCGTCATAATATTGGGCGGCATATACGGTGGGATATTTACACCTACCGAAGCAGCTGCTGTGGGCGTGGTTTACGGTCTCTTTGTGGGCTTTGTGGTTTACAGGACACTTACCCTCAAGGACTTGTATGAACTATTAGTGGAAAGCTGTGTCTCATCTGCGGTTGTGATGCTGGTCGTTTCCTTTGCTGGGATCTTTGGTTGGGCCATGACGGTTCTTGGTGTGGTAGAAAGGATATCGCAAGCGGTTATATCCTTGAGCTCAAACCCCTATGTTGTCATAGCTTTGATAAACGTGGTCCTAATAATAGCGGGAGCACTTTTAGATGCCATATCCATTTATTATTTGCTATTGCCGATCTTCATGCCTATTATGGCCCATTTTGGGTGGGATCCAGTTTGGTTTGGCATAGTTATGACGGTGAACTTGGCTATAGGGCAAGTTACGCCGCCAGTAGCGGTCAATCTCTATGTGGGGTGCAATATCGCGGGCATTTCGATGGACGAGATTTCGAGAGCCGTCGTTCCCTTCGTCCTTGCTTCGATAGCGGCTTTAGCGGTTATTTGTTATGTTCCGGCTATTAGCCTGTGGTTGCCGAACATCTTGATGCGGTGAGACAGGCGCGGACCTCGGTGTTGATAATGACCAGCAGGGCCACCTGCATTATAGGGCTTTCAAAAAACTTAACCGGTTCTTGACAGGCTTTTGAAACTAGCGGTAGTATATATATTACAGTGCACTAACAAATGTATATTAGGCTAAAAGACGTTTAAACTTTAAAATACTGTCATAAAATAAAATAAGTGAACTGGTCAGCTAAAAACCCTGGTTACTGTGGTTGCAGCAAAATGTGAATATTAGGACTTATAAAATACAGCGGCGTTAAACTTTATGAGGAGAGGAAAGTTAATCGTTCTTGCAAAGGGGGAGTTGTCGTGACGAATGTCATCGTAGTAGGAGGCGGACCAGGAGGTTATACTGCGGCTATTAGAGCGGCCCAATTGGGATGCGACGTGAAATTGATCGAGAAAGTAAAAATTGGCGGGACTTGTCTCAATAGGGGATGTATTCCCACAAAGGTCTTGCTTCATGCATCTCACATTCGTGATAGCTTCAAGAAAGCTCAAGAATATGGATTTTCAGTCGAAAACGTTTCGTTTGATTGGAAAACGCTCATGCAGCGAAAGGAAGACACGGTAAAACAGCTAACGGACGGCGTAGGAGCCATCCTGGAATCTTGGGGTGTCGAAATAATATACGGCGAGGCTTCCTTTGTAGAACCCCACGTCATTGCAGTAACAGACGAGCAAGGGTCAACCTCAAAAATAAATGGCGAAAATTTCATCGTAGCAACCGGCTCAAGGACTTCGCTGCCACCGATAGAAGGGCTGCGGAGCGAGGGCGTCTTGACCAGCGATGATGCGCTTTCTATCGATAAGCTTCCTTCGTCTATCCTCATAGTGGGCGGCGGAGTGATTGGCGTCGAATTCGCCACGCTTTTTTCTAACCTTGGCTGCAGCGTGACGGTGGTTGAGTTTTTGCCCAGGATTTTATCGAACATCGACGAGGAGCTTGCCTCTATGGTGCACGAAATATTATCTTTCAAAGGAGTCGCCATTCATGCGTCAACGAAGGTCACGAAGATCGAAAAATCAGGCAATATTTTGACCGTCACGCTTGAAGGCGAAGGGGGAAAGACGTCAAAGGTCGAAGTCAGCAACGTTTTACTGGCTGCCGGGCGGCTTCCCGACACCAGTGCCTTAAACCTGGAAAACATAGGGGTAAAGACCGAGCGAGGCCGCGTCGTTGTGGACAAATACATGAAGACAAATCTTCCTCACATTTACGCCATCGGCGATTGCGCTTCTCCCTTTATGCTTGCTCACGTAGCGATGGCCGAAGGTGAAGTGGCCGCGGAAAACATAGCTGGGAATGTGCGCGCAATGGACTACACGGCGGTTCCGTCGTGCATCTTTACAGAGCCTGAGCTCGCCTCGGTTGGGATGTCTGAGGCCGATTGCCTCGACGCGGGGATACCGATAAAGGTATCACGCTTTCCCATGGT
>NZ_CALETC010000037.1:0-1815 GCF_937920065.1 Acetomicrobium mobile | reverse complement strand
ATTCGAACCAAGAGCATTCGAACGGCATCAGAGACTGAAAGGCCCATCCTATTTAGCGCTTTTGATGCTCTTTCTTTTGTATCGCTGTCTATTCTTACCCGAATCGACGAATCGCAAGTGCGCCTCAATCCAAACACCTCCTGTTTGTGGTAACATTGTAGCCATATTACTTTTGATCGTCAAGGGGCAACACTGACACTGGGGTTTGCCATTGCAAATGTCTGCTTCCTATGAAGGCCTACGATACAATAGACAGTTTATAAAGGAATTTCTACCAAAAGAGCTTTCAAGCCAAATAGACCTAAATGGCATGAAGCCAATCCCCACCGAAAAGGTCAAAGGCTACAACAAATATTACATGGACACAGCTGTAGAATGTAAAATAGCTGATACTAAAGGACAGCTTTGCTTCGTATTTGAGCATAAGTCATACCCGGATCCTGGAGTTCTTCTTCAACTATTAAAGATTTACGAATCCCTCCAGCGAATAGGCTGGAGAAACTTAGCGGCGACAGAAGCAAACAATGGAGCATTCGTATCAATGAACAGTATCGCGTGTGTTTCGAATGGATGGGAAACGACGTCTATAATGTCGAAATTGTCGATTATCACTGAATGTTTGTTGAAAAGGGGTAATTAATATTATGACTGATAAATTGCGTCCCGTACACCCGGGAGAAATATTGCTTGAAGAGTTCCTAAAACCGTTAGGCTTGAGTCAGAACAGATTGGCGATCGAGATAGGAGTTGATGCTCGTCACATCAACGAGATCGTGCAAGGAAAACGTAGCATAACGGCGGATACCGCATTGCGCCTTGCACGCTTTTTCGGAACGTCGCCTCAGTTTTGGCTCGGCCTGCAAAAGGATTATGACCTTCAAGTTGCCCTTGACACGCTCGGGGAACGTATCGAGCGGGAAGTAAGGCCTCTGCGTGCAGTTTAAGAACAACGTAGTCAGGTCTTTAACCTTGAATTTTAGGTTAGCGGGGTAATCTTATTTTGGTAGACCCCAAAGTTTTCCTTATTGCATGGGCGAAGTTATGTCGAAACTTTTGGCTTTGCTATGATAAAAATAAGTCAGGCAGTATATAAGGATGTTATTAGAGTAACTGTATAATGGATTTGAAAAGAGGTGAGGGCAATGGAAATGATATTGGATAAAATCGAAGAGATATTACTTGAGCTGGGGAGATACCCTGGCAAAAGAGAGTTAATAGAAGATGCATTGCGTGCCTTAATTCGAGAAAAGCCAGAGCTTAAGATGGATGTAGCTGTCGAATTGTACAAAAGAGGAGAGGTTTCTCTCTCCAGAGCAGCTGAGATCTGTGGCTTAAACATAGAGGATTTTCGGGAACTGCTAAAAAGCAGGGGCATCAAAGTTACTGTTCCGACCATATCGAGGGATGAGATCGACGAAGAAGTAAAGAGGATTTTAGGATGATCATCTTCGATACGGACATTTTGAGCATGTTTGCAAAATTTGATGAAGTTGAACTGTTAAACCTTCTTTTTAAAGAAGATATTGTGTAATGAATGGGGTCGGATCTTTAATCTTGAATGTCCCGGCTGAATACCTTTAAAGGTGTAACGGAGGTTTTTGTAAATGCCAAAATTCAAAACTAAAGATGTGACCCCAGTTGCAAGGGCAGGTAAACCTGTCGCCCGACTGGTGCCGATAGAAAGACAGACAGCACAGCGAATCCCCGGAAGTGCAAAGGGGAAGCTGGTCATCGCTGACGACTTTGATGCGCCGCTTCCTGAAGATATCCTTAATGAATTTGAAAAATGCGACTGCTGTTAGATACCCACGCGTT
>NZ_CALETC010000036.1:0-12747 GCF_937920065.1 Acetomicrobium mobile | reverse complement strand
ATGGTTTACAATAATTCTTTAAAAAACAGATCAATCTTTCTTAGGTCATCCTTGGCCAAATGCTTTATGACCTCACCCTTTTTGAAGATAATGATCCCATCGGGCGCCCCGGCGATCCCTATATCTGCTTCCATGGCCTCCCTTGGACCGTTCACCTCGCATCCCATCACGGCTACCACCGTGCCATCGGGCAAATCTTTTATCAAAGGCCTTATTTCATCTACTACCTTTGGTACGTCCAAGCGTCGCCTCCCGCAAGTGGGACAAGATATTATCTCCACTCCTTTTTTTCTGAGTCTCAAGGACCGAAGCAGGGCATATCCTGCTTTAACTTCTTCTGAAGCCGGCGCGGACAAACTGATCCTAAGCGTATCGCCAATGCCTTGAGCCAAAAGCAAGGCCAGACCGGCGGCTGATTTTATGAGCCCTTCGGGCAGAGCTCCTGCCTCTGTTATTCCGATGTGGACAGGATATTGGGGAAAATGTTTTGCAAGCAGCAGATTTGCATCGATCGTTTCGCCTATCGATGTCGATTTGCTCGAAATTATAATATCTTCGAATCCCATATTTTCAAGAATTTTTAGCTGTTCTTCTACTGCCAAAAAAAGTGCCTTTGCCCTATTTCCCTTAGCTCGCGCCAATTGAAAGTTATTTATCGAACCGCTGTTAGATCCAATTCTTATTACTGCTTTTCTTTCTCTTGCTATGCTTATTAAGTCGGCAAGTCCATCTTTCGGCATATTGCCAGGGTTTATTCGGATTGCTTTGCACCCGGCCCACAAAGCTGCCTTAGCTAGATCGACATTGAAATGAATGTCCGCCATTATTGGTATCGTTGAAATATTTAAAATCTCCTTTAAAGGTTCAAGGCAAGTCATGTCGGGAAAAGCTACACGAACTAGCTCGCATCCCTCTTCTTTTAGTGTATCTATTTCTTGCCTGCAAGCCTCGATGTTTGCTAGGGGCGTTTTTAACATGCTTTCCACCCTTACAGGAGAATTTCCACCTATTGTAAGAGTTTCAATAGTTACAGTTTTCCTTTGAGTCAACACCTAAATCACCTACTGAAGATCCTGGCTATGTCCTGCCATGTAATAAGGGCAATGAGAGCAAGCAATACAACCATCCCGATAAAATGGACCTTTTGTTCGATGTATTCGGGCACCTTTCTGCGGAATATCATTTCTACAGTGACAAAAAGCAGCCTTCCGCCATCAAGTGCAGGGAACGGTATTAGGTTGAATAATCCCAGATTGAGGTTTATTATTCCAAGAAAGAATAAAAAAGTCCATAAACCACTTCTTGCGGCCTCTCCAGCCATCTCAGCGATTCCCACAGGACCGGTCACGTAGATCTTTTGACCGCCAAATATCCACATGACAAGTGAACTAAATATGTTTTTGGTCATTTCCCATAGATATTTTAATGAATACTTGAAAGCAGAAAAACCTTCGTATCTGATCTGTGCGGGTCTGATGCCCAAAATATAGGTACCTGTGGTGGGGTCCAGTTTAAGGGTTACGTCTTCAAATACCAGCTGCCCTACATCTGGGCGCTCTACGACAATCGTCAGGGGCTTGTCAGCATAAGTTCTTAAAGTAGAAGCCATCTCAAGCCATGTTGTTACTTTTTTATCGTTTACTGATGAAATTACGTCACCAGGACGAAGACCCAGAGATTCAGCAGGGTAGCCTGGCATAAGTTCGCCAATCCTTGCATGTTCCATATCGAGCACGCCATGTCCCCACAAAAAAAAGGTGGCAATTATTATGGCTAGCACGACGTTGGTTATGGAACCGGCGGCCAGTATAAACCACCTGCGCCATGCGCTTTGGGCGTTAAAGCTTCTTTGCGGATCCTCGATTTCGTCGTCCAGGGCTTCGCCCATGCCGGCTAGCCTGACGAAACCTCCTATTGGAAAGATTCTGATGGACCAGAGCGTCTCTTTCCCCCTTTTTTTGAATATGGCCGGTCCCATGCCAAAGGCGAACTCGAGTACTTGAACGCCTAATAACTTTGCTGAAAGAAAATGGCCAAACTCGTGGGAAACAACGCATACTCCTATTACTATTATGAAAGAAACTAAGGCAAACATAAAGCTCTATCTCCTTTCACTAAAGAGGCGGCACAGTTTTCTTGCTTCGCAACGACCGAAATCCACGAGAGAAATAGCTTCTTCTAAGCTGTTTATATCCGACGGTCCATTGTAAGATAAAAGCGTCTTTTCCAATAGGGGGGAAATATCTACTATAGATATCTTCCCTGTCAAAAAGGCTTCCACCGCAATTTCGTCTGCACCTACTACAATTGGCGGATAGGCATTGCCCATTTGTAAGGCTTTCCTTGCCAAAGTGTAGCAGGGGAATTTACTTTCGTCTATTTCCAAAAAATCCAAGTCACACTTGGTAATTCGCGGATGATAAAAGGCAGGGCCCATCTTCAGGCGCTTAGGATAGGACAAGGCAAAGGATATAGGGATTCTCATATCCGGTTTGCTCAAAAGTAATTTTGTACTGCCATCGCAAAATCGCACGCAACCGTGAATCAATGAGGTAGGCTGAATTATGGCTTTTACCTTTTCAAGTGGCATAGAAAAAAGATAACAGGCCTCAATGATTTCGAATCCCTTATTAAGTAAGGTAGCGCTATCGACGGTGATTTTGGCCCCCATGCTCCAGGTGGGATGTTTTAATGCATTTTTAGGGGATGTGTTTTTCATTTCTTCATAACTTGAATGTAAAAAGGGTCCACCAGATGCCGTTAGGATAATTTCTTCGATTTCATTTCCTTCTTCGCCCAAAAGGCACTGCCAAATCGCACTGTGTTCACTGTCAATAGGGCGAATTTGATCGGGAAAGCTAGTCATTTTCATTATCCAAGGTCCGCCAACTATCAAACTTTCTTTATTGGCCAAAGAGACCTCGATTCCTTTTTTAAGCGCCGCTGCCAAGGCAAATATAGCTTCGGTTCCGGAAGATGCAAATGCAATATGGTCAAGTTCTTCTTGAACCAGCTGCATTAATCCTTCTTGCCCTGCTAAAACCTTTACGTCCTCGTAAAAGGGGATGTAGCTTGATGCAGCGGATTTGTCGAAAACGACCAACAATTCCGGATGAAATTCCTCTTCTAGTTTTTTTAGTCCCTTTAAGTTTGATTTGACTGCCAACGCCATGACCTTGAAAATCTCCGGAAACGTCCTGCATATGTCAAGGGCAGCTCTTCCAATAGATCCAGTGGCTCCAATGATGGCTAATCTCTTTTTGTTCAACTCAATATCACCTCAAAAACCAAAAATATCAGCGTAGAGTTAATGAGTATGCTGTCGAACCTATCCAAGAATCCTCCATGTCCAGGGATTAGAGTGCCACTGTTTTTTACGCCCACTTCCCTTTTAAATAAAGACTCGTATAAATCACCTATTTGGCCGCCAACTCCGACCAAAGCACCCATCAATATCCATGGAAGTGGCGGTATTTTTAGGCAAAACGAAAGAATCACGGCACAAAAGAGACTTCCCACAAGGCCGCCTGCAAAACCCTCCAAAGTCTTTTTGGGGCTGATATTGCGCGCGAAGGGGGTTTTGCCGAACTTCCTTCCGATCAAATAGGCAAGCACGTCACAACTCCAAGTACAAAGGAATAGGGAAAGTAACAACTTTCCGCCGAAGGGTCTTTGTCTCAGTATTACCAAAAACGACCATGGGAATACTATAAATATGAGCCCGCTTGATATACCGCTCATGTTTAACAAAGCGGAACTCTTACCATGTGATGTTCTCCTGAATATTTCAATAGCTAAAGTAACATAAGATTGTAAAACTAACAAGACGGTTATGGTCAAAAAGGATTGTCCCCTGAAAGCCAGGTAGATTATCACTGCGCCCACTATCAGACCGACACCCTTTGATACGTGGCTAAAACGGGAAAAGAGGTTGTAGTATTCCCACAGGGATGCCAGAGCTATGATTGAAGATAAAATAAACCAGAGACGATCACCCATGTAAACTCCGCCAAGTATGCAAATTACTATGATGGCGCCACTAATTGTGCGAATTTGCAGTTCGCTCATGAAGGTCAAATCCCTCCGTATCGTCTTTCTCTACTCTGATATTCCTCGATGGCTTTGCGTAACTCCTCTTCATTAAAATCAGGCCAAAGGACATCGGTGAAGTATAGCTCACTGTAAGAGGATTGCCAAAGCCAAAAGTTGCTTAGCCTCTTTTCTCCACTGGTCCTGATGATTAAGTCTGGATCAGGTAAATCAGGAAGATAAAGATAGCCTCTAAAATCCTCCTCATTTATCCCCTTTGCTTTGTCGTTATCCTTTGGACTTGCCTCCAAAATTCTGTTAACGGCATCTATTATTTCTTGCCTACCTCCATAATTTAGACATACTACAAGATCCAGTCTATTTCCTTCCTTTGTTTCGCCTTCTGCCCATTTAACTAGATCTTTTAAGTCGTCCGGCAAAAAGTCTATGCGTCCTGAAAAGCGCAGACGTATATTTTCCTCTTTAAGTTTTTTAATTTTACACCTTATGAAATATCGAAATAGACCAAATAGCCCATAAATCTCGCCTTTCGGACGTTTCCAGTTTTCGGTGGAAAAGGCAAAAAGTGAGATGTGTTTTACGCCCAACTCGAGCGCCGCAATTACGGTCTTTTCCACAGCTTTAACGCCTGCGTAATGCCCGATTATCCTGGGCAGTCGTTTTTGTCTCGCCCATCTTCCGTTGCCATCCATGATGATGGCAACGTGAGCGGGCACTACTTCTCCCTTATTCTCCTTACTTTGTCCCACTGAGCCTTTACCTCCTGTATGTCCTGCCAGGTCAAATGTCTGGGGCTTCCGACCTTTCGCGATTGGTTTCTGAGCAAGTAACTTGGGTGAAACATGGGCATAAGTTTAATTCCATACCAATCAAACCACTTACCCCTTAGCTGTGTGATCCCTTCGTGGGTAGTTTTGAGCAACCACTTGGTTGGCGTATTTCCCAAGGTGACCAAAATTTTGGGTTGGACAAGTGAAATTTGAGCAAACAAATAATCGTTGCAGGCAGAGCATTCCTCCACCGAAGGAACTCTATTCTGGGGTGGCCTACACTTTATTACGTTTGTTATGTATACCTCTTCTCTTTCAATGCCCGCAGCGGTTAGGATTTGGCTTAACAATTGACCTGCGCGTCCTACAAAAGGTAGCCCTTGCATGTCTTCATCGGCACCAGGACCCTCTCCAACGAACATAAGTTCGGTCTTTTTTGCACCTTCTCCGAAGACACTTTGCGTCCTGCTTTTGCAAAGGGGACATTTCTCGCACCCTTTAACCTTTTCTTCTAGCGTCTCCCACGTCTCATCTATTTTTTGAGCTATCTCATTTTCAGTTAAAAAATGAAGTATTTTAGCCATCATTTTCCCTCCATCCCTCGATCAGCACGTTTATTTCGCCCATGTCCAAGCCGGTCAAAAGAGGCAAGACGATAAAAATCCTTCGTTGAACCTTAGCACCTACTTCTAGAAAGGTATATCTACCTGTTCTCACGGTCAGCGAGACGCTAATCGAGACCATCCCCTCATCTTCGGTCTTTACCCTGACGCTTTTGACTTCAACCACTTGAGAGTCCAGAGAAGCTACGTGCCTGGCGATTTGCTCGATGGCATAAGGGCCTATCTCAACTTCGCCGTAATAGCTAAATGGTGGCCTTACAATCGTCTTTTCTGCTTCATCTGCTCCACCCCGCACATAAGCAGACCAAAACGTTTTAAGGCGACCTACAACTTTGCCGGCGAAATTGCGCCTAACTTGCACGTAAGCCACTGGTATGACATGTTGTTTTTTAACGTGACGTTCCCTCAGAGCTTGTTCTATTTCTTCTCGCGTGGCAACTTCTTCTATATAAATATATCGTTCAGGCTCCGGAAGCGATAGTCGCTTGCATATTTTAAGGGCCATATCCGTAGAGGTTGCAACCACCAAGATCGTGCAAGGTGCCGCTTTTTCAAGAACTTTTTTAACTTGGATTCTGTGATCTGGAAACTCAAAAAGGGCCCTTCTGATGGCCCTTACCTGATTTTGTTCGGTCTTAGCGCTCTTTCCGCAAACGATCTTCCCATCTTTGATTAAAAGACCATCGTCTATGATGTAATTTGCCCCAAATTGCCTTGCTATAAAGTGTGTCCTCTGGCTTTTGCCAGTGCCTGCGGGACCTACGAAGGCAATGACCTTAAAGTCAGTTGTCAAGTCGCATCATCAACTTTCTAAAAATACCTACGAACTGCTCGTTTTCTTCGGGCAACCCGATGGATACTCTCAGGTAACCATCTAAGCCTAAGTCGCTTGCGGGGCGCACTATTATTCCTTCTCTCAGTAACGCCTCATACATCTTACGTTCATCATCCACCTTTATTAAAATAAAGTTGGTAACAGTTTCCCTTACCTTTGCCCCCATATTAATAAGAGCTCTAGTAACCTTTTCCTTCTCGAGTAATGTTTTGTCTCTGATTTCCTCGATATAGTCATCTTCTTTTAAAGCGGCAATAGCCGCTGCTTGTGCTATTGAGTTAACATCGAATACTCTTCTCACCTTGGCGTATGCCTCTGTAATGGGCTTTGGAACGATACCATACCCTACTCTTAAACCAGCTAGTCCATATATCTTAGAGAATGTCCGCAATATCAAAACATTGCCAATCTGATGAAACAGTTCTATTCCACAAAGATATTCAGGATCAGTCACAAATTCTGCATAGGCTTCATCGACGACTAATAAAATGTTATGTTTATTTAAGAAAGCCGAAAGTGTCATGAGATCGTAGCGTGGTAGGAAAAGTCCCGTTGGATTGTTTGGGTCGCATAAAATTAGCAGTTTAGTTTTGCTGGTACAGGCATCCATTAGGTCAGTTACGCTTATCCTCAAGTCTTGATCCACGGGAACTTCTATGCAAGTACTTCCACGAGCTAATGCGGCTAGTTTATAAAGCGTGTAACTTGGCTTTGCGATCACGACCTCGTCGTCTTCTTCGAGCAACGCCTGAAAAAGCGCAAAAGTTACTCCTTCGGTGCCAGTTCCAACAATCACCTCTTGTATAGAAACTCCTAATTTCTTCGCGATAGCCTTTCTTAGCGAGTAAGCTTCGGCATCGGGATAGCGGTTAACCTCACAGGATGCTTCTTCTATGGCTTCAATGACGCTACTGGGAAGAGGCCAAGGGTTTTCATTGGAACAGAGTCTAACTACATGAGTCAAACCCAATTCTCTCTTTAGCTCACCTATTGATTTTCCCGGTTTATAAGGCTCAACGTTCATTATTGACTTACGAATGAAAGTATCTATCCACATGTTTACATCTCCCGCCGTTGGTCTTTAATTATATATCTTCCTTCGTGACTTCTGCTGCTCTTTCGTCAATCTGTGCGCCTATAAGGGTTAATTTCTCGACCATATTTTCGTAACCTCTTTTGAGATGTTCGACATTGTAAATAATAGTTTCGCCCTCCGCCGCTAAGCCTGCCAAAACAAGGGCAGCGCCTCCTCGTAAGTCTGTAGCGTAGACCTCGGCCCCGATCAAATTTTCTTGACCATGGACTATCGCGGTATTGCCCTGAAGTTCAATTTGAGCGCCCATCTTTTGAAGCTCACTTGCGTGCAGGAAGCGAGCTTCAAATATGGTTTCATGTATTATGCTTGTCCCATCTGCAAGGGAAAGAAGCGCCATCATCTGCGGCTGTAAATCCGTGGAAAAACCGGGATAAGGCATGGTCTTAAGGGTTATGCCATTAGGTCGTCCAGGGTTAAGCACGCGCAGGACATTTCCGTTATTTATTACTTCAATGCCAGCCTCGTCTAGCTTAGCTAGCAGTGCGTTTAGGTGTTCAGGTATTACTCCCCTGATTGCAACATCACCATGCGTTATCACGCCAGCCAAAAGATATGTGGCAGCCTCGATGCGATCTGGTATTATGGTTATAGAGGCAGGATTCAATTCTTTTTTGCCTTTGATGCGCAATATACCTGTTCCTTCTCCCTCTATAACAGCTCCCATTTTTCTAAGAGCTCTGACTAAGTTGTCTATTTCTGGTTCCCTGGCAGCATTTTCAATCAGAGTTTCACCATCGGCTAATGCGGCCGCCATGAGTAGGTTTTCGGTCGCTCCTACAGATGGGAAGTCCAGATAAATTCTAGTTCCCACAAGTTTGTTTGCCTTCGCTATTACAGCACCTTTGTCCAGTGTTATTTGAGCTCCCATCTTGGAAAGACCTTTAAAGTGAAGATCCATGGGCCTGCTGCCAATGGCACAGCCCCCTGGAAGCGGCAATATTACTTTGCCGCAACGGGCAAGAAGCGGGCCCAATACCAAGGAGGAGGCTCTCATCTTTCTTACGAGCGAAGGAGGCATCTCCCAAGCAAGCTCGTCTTGTATCTCAATGGTCATGGTGTGATCATCACGATCGACTTTGGCACCTAAACACATGAGAAGCTCACTCATGGTATGTACATCTAACAGTTTTGGTACGTTACGGAGGCTAATCTTTCCGTTGTACAAAAGAAGAGAAGCAGCCATAATGGGCAGTGTAGCATTTTTTGACCCCTGAGCTATCACCTCTCCCTTTAAAGGTCTTCCCCCTTTTATCGTTATAAGACCAGACTCTAAGCCTGCTTTCATCTTCTCTCACTCCCTAGAACAAGGCTTGTTTGTGTTTGCCTTTATATGTATATGTTTACTCAATATATTGACGATGATATCGGCAGCCTTTCCCTCGCCGAAGGGAAAACTTGCCTTGGACAAAAGCTTTGTTTTGAATTCGTCATCCTGCAAGATCTTAAGTGCAAGCTCGACGATGTTTGACGGTTGTCTTCCGGCGAGCAAGGCAGTTCCTGCACTTATGGCCTCTGGCCTTTCGGTGACATCTCTTAAAATTAAAACTGGTTTTTTTAAAGTGGTAGCCTCTTCTTGAATACCGCCGCTATCGGTCAATATCAGGGTACTTTTATCCATAACCCAGACGAAATCATCATACTCTAAGGCATCGCACAAAATGACCCTGGGATGGTAGCTCAAATGTTCTTGCCAAGTTTCTCTGACGAGTGGATTTTTGTGCATGGGTATTATAACCCAAAGGTCGGGGATAAGCTTCACTATTTCCATTATAGCCTTGCAGACCGCCTCAAGGGGCTTGCCCCAAGATTCCCTTCTGTGAACCGTTACTAGCAAGAGCGGAACGTCAAGGGGCAATTTCTCCTTTAAAAATTCGGGATCCTTGTTCAGTTTTTTGACCATCATTAAGGCGTCTACCACGGTGTTACCGGTTACCCAAATCCTTGTTGGGTCGCAGCCTTCTTGTATGAGGTTGCTTTTTGCCATTTCAGTAGGAGCAAACCAAAAGGTAGCAAGTTTATCGACCATAACTCTGTTGGCCTCCTCGGGGAAGGGAAGGTACAGATTACCACTTCTAAGCCCCGCTTCTACATGACCCACTTTAATTTTCCTGTAAAAAGAAGCTAAGGCCGATGCGAATGTAGTAGTGGTATCTCCATGCACCAGCACGATTTCGGGTTTTATTTCATCCAGTACACATCCCACCTTTGTCAATACAGCAGACGTGATATAGTCCAGGCTTTGTTTTTTCTTCATGATAGAAAGGTTGCAATCAGGGGTTATGTTAAAAGTTTTTAATGCCTGGGTTAAAAGGTCGGTATGCTGGCCAGTGGCCAACACGAAACAGGGCAGTCCTCGCTCCTTTAACTTTAGTATCACCGGAGCCATTTTTATAGCTTCGGGACGAGTGCCTATTATACAACAAATCGTTGACATAAGATGACCTCCAGCTGTCATAATAATCTTGCAGGATAGAACAGCTTAAAAAATCTTCAAACTCAGAGTAATCAATATCGCATGAAAAGACACCATAAAAACCAACACCATAAAAGGATATAAACCTCTTCGAACAAGGCGATGATGTATGTGTTCTTTGTCTGGAGAAAATGGGGAAATACCCTTTGCGATCCTACGGAGTACGGCAAAAGACATATCTAAAAATGGGATCCCACCTGCTAAAGCTAAAAATACACAAAAGGAAATGAAAGATTTTGTCAAAGCATTGGATTCAAAAAGACAATACAAGAGCAAGCAAGAGTGAGTAAATCCGAGTAACGTGCTTCCACCGTCTCCCAGAAATGTCTTCGCCTTCGGGTAATTCCACGGTAATATGCCAAGTGTAATTCCAATCCCAAAAGCCCAAAAGATGCTTTTAAAAGTATAAAGAAAGATACATGAACTTATGGCGAAAATGCAAAGTGCCAAGCCATTCATGCCGTCGATCATATTATAAGCGCTTATCATGGCAGCTATCCATATCGATGCAACAAGCCAACCCCAAAGGGGCAGGTTTCCGTTTTTATACAAGGGGATCAAAACTATAGTTGAGGCAAGCAAATGCAAGGTGAGCCTCAAGATTGGTGACAAACTTTTCATGTCGTCCAAATATCCAACCATAAATATTGCACTTGCGCACCACGCAAAGAGCGTAAGATTGACGTCGATACGACCGTGACATAAAAGGATAAATAAAAGCAATCCGCTCCAAAGCACAATACCCCCTCCTCTGGGGGTGGCCTCGCTGTGGAGCTTTCTTTTCTCGGGCATGTCGATAATGTCATATCGTATAGAAATTGGTACGGCGATCTTTGTCGCCGCCCATCCCCATATGAAAGCAAAAAGCATTGAGATTCCCATCTCGATCATGATCTTGTCATTTAGTTCCAAATAGTCGATCGCCGGCATCTCCCAATCCGGGCACTATGTAGCCATGTTCGTCCAGATGGTCATCTAGCGCGGCCATGTAAATGTCGACGTCAGGGTGTGTATCCTGCACTCTTTTTAGCCCTTCGGGAGCAGCTAACAAGCATACCAAAGTAATTTTCTTTCCACCTCGTCTTTTTATCAAATCTATAGCCAAAGTAGAGGAACCTCCCGTGGCGAGCATTGGATCGACGATGAAAATATCCCTTTCTTCTATGTCTCCGGGCAATTTGCAGTAATATTCAACAGGCTGTAGCGTTACTGCGTCTCTGTAAACTCCTATGTGTCCTACCTTGGCATTGGGGATAAGTTTTAGTATACCTTGAATCATTCCAAGTCCTGCTCGCAGGAGGGGAATAACTGCCAACTTCTTACCAGCAATAGTCTTGGCATGTGCCTTTGCCAATGGCGTTTCTACCTCAATTTTCTCTACGGGTAGATGTCTGGTTATCTCGTACACCATCAATCCGGCAATTTCTTCTACTAGCTCTCTGAATTCCTTGACACTGGTTTGAGCGTTTCGTATAATCCCCAATTTGTGTTGTACCAGGGGATGATCTATGATTACTACCCGTCCATTTGAATTATTTATATTGCTTAAGAAAACCTTATCTTCATATGCTTTTATCTTTTCAATGCGCCTGGCATGCCTGCCTCCTTTAAAGGGCGTTTCAAGCCAAACATCTATGATCTGTAAAGCTTCATCGATATTCATGACTCTGCCCCCCAATACCAAGATATTGGCATTGTTATGGAGTCGACTCATCTTCGCCATGTAAGTGTTGGTACAAAGAGCGGCATATGCACCGCGAACCTTGTTTGCTGCAATCGACATTCCTATGCCGGTGCCACATGACAGAATGCCGCGGTCACACTCTCCGTTGGCTACCATCTTCGCCGCCTTTATTCCGATATCAGGATAATCAACAGGTTCTTTATCGGAATCGGTCCCCAAATCCAATACTTCTATTTGCTTTTGAATTAGGTATTGTTTGGCTGCATTTTTTAAAACGCAGCCGGCATGATCAGCTCCAAGAACGGCCTTCACCTTACTACCCCCTCGAAAATATATCGCTCAGAATTTTGCCAGCTACCGTGTAAGGGTCGATCCTTCGGGCAGATAGTGCATCTATCAAATCCTCATCGCAGCATTCTTTCCACTTTTCTTCCACTATCTTTGCTATCTCTCGCTTTAAAATTTCTTCGACTTCCATCTTTATTCTTGTTGTGAACCTCTTTTTGCCTTCGGCACTTTCAGATAAGTATTTTTTATGGTCCAACAAAGCCTTAGAAAGTTCTTCTATCCCTTCGCCGCTCTCGGCGATGGTTTCAATTACCGGGGGCCTCCACGCCATGCTCCCGCAGAGATCTAGCATAACGTTGACTTCAGCAACTAGTCTATCGGCACCCTCGCGATCTGCCTTGTTAATGACGAATACATCAGCTATCTCCATTATACCCGCCTTCATTATCTGAACATCATCGCCCATGCCGGGAACGAGGAGTAAACAAACAGTATCGGCAATTTTCACTATGTCCACTTCAGACTGGCCCACGCCCACTGTTTCGATAAATATTACATCCTTGCCACAGGCGTCTAATATCATAGCAGCTTCGTATGCAGCCCTGCTCAGTCCTCCAAGTGACCCCCGAGTACCCATGCTTCTTATGAATACGTCTGGATCCAATGCATGACTTTGCATCCTGAGTCTATCGCCCAAAATTGCACCACCACTGAAAGGGCTTGTTGGGTCTACGGCTATGACGCCTATTTTTTTGCCAAGTTTTTTGAAACTGCTAATTAACTTATCTAAAAGAGTGCTTTTTCCGGCTCCCGGGCTTCCCGTTATCCCTATAATGTGGGCATTCCCAGTGTACGCATATAGCTCCTTCATTATCTGACTCGCAAAGGATGACTCGTTCTCAACCAATGAAATTAACCTTGCTATTGC